>CANPPM010000120.1 GCA_947575935.1 uncultured Butyricicoccus sp.
CCGCCGGATTTTACTTTCTGCCGGCCGTTTTTCATTGGCCGAGGCGCCACCCCACTAGGGCAAGGGCCCTGACGGATTTAGATATCAAAGTCGTCTCCAATTGCGAATTCGTCTTCGCCGCCGGCCGGCTCCTCTTCTTCCTCCACCACAATCGTCTGAATGAACTCTGAGCACCAAGCTTCCTGCGGGAGGCCCGCCATAACCGCCGGGATATTAATAATGATCCCGTCCATCTGATACGGAAGCGTCAAACTGAGCGCATAACGCTGCTCCGGGCCGCCCTTTTCCTCAGTGACATCAACCATCATCTTAAAATTCTGCCCAATCCAGATCGACATACCGCGATCCTTCGCGTGCAGGTTCGCGACCTGCTCGCCCTTGACTTCTACCTTAACCTTATACGGCGGTTCGTAAGTCTGGCCGTTGTATTCAAGTGCAACATTATCAAAATATACCGTGTGCCCGCGCCCAATCACCATCATGACCGCTGCGAGTACGACCAGAAGGACGACCGCGCCCGCGCAAAAGAAGATCCTGCGTTTTGATTTCATTTGTCAGCGCCCTCCTCTTTTTGTGCAAGCGCAAGCTCCTGGCCCGCATGACTCTTCATCGACCGTTTTTTTAGCTCATACATCACCAGCGCAAGCGTAATAACGCCGTAAGAGGCAAAAACGCGGAAGTATTCGCCGATCATCGAATCGCCCGTAATCGCCGCACCCGCCTTCGGCGCTACGATAAACATCAAATGGAACAGCGTCACGCCAAGGAACGCATTGCCAATCGACGCCCGTTCCACCGACGCGCCGCCGACCAGCAGCGCCGCAATGCAAAACATGCCGATCTGTGAATGGGAGGTGTAGGTTGCAATATTGCCCATATTCTGTAAATAGATGATCATTCCAAAGCCTGCAAACACGGTAGACATGATAATAGAGATGATACGCGTACGCTCTACCTTGATGCCGGCATCCCGTGAAACCTCCATATCCTGCCCGACTGCACGCATATCCTGCCCCAGTTTGGTACGCCGGAACCAGACAATAAATAGACAAAACAGCCCAATAATCAGGAATGTCAGCACAGGGACCTTGATGCCGCCAACCCGGACCGCCAAAAAGTCATCAAGAT
This sequence comes from uncultured Butyricicoccus sp., assembly GCA_947575935.1. Lineage (GTDB taxonomy): Bacteria > Bacillota > Clostridia > Oscillospirales > Butyricicoccaceae > QXXE01. The sequence goes on from CANPPM010000120.1 coordinate 1,129, forward strand.
ACTGCCGCATATTCAGCAGACTTAATGTATTCCGGATGCCGTAACCGCGCGGCAGCTTGATGCTGGCATGCTTGATCGGAATCACCGGCCCCATCATGTACAGCACGACCAACTGATACAAGCCCATACCGACAAAATAGTTGATAATATAACTGGTGATCATCTCACGGCCGCGCGCCATGTTGAGCAGCGAACCGCACATCCACCCCAGCAGCACCGAGATCGGGATAGAAACAATCATCGCCAGCACAATGCCCGGAATCCCCCATATCTGCTGGTCCGCAACCAGGATCAACGCGATCTCCCCTGCCATTGCGCCCAGCGTCATGCCGAAGTTTAAGCCCATACCCGCCATAATCGGGAACAGGAGGCACAGAATCAGGAATGTATTCCGCCCCATGCGGGTGACAATCTCATTCACCAAATACCCAGCCGAAAAGCCGGAAAGCGGGATGCACACTGCGCAGATCAACATGAACATGATCGGCACGCTGTTGCGCCCCAGGAAACTCAGCAGCTTTTGGCTGACACTTTTCTTATCACTCATTTTGACCCCTCCGTTTTCCTTGTCAGCGCGTAGAGGATCATACCCTGCGAACCGATAACCCGGATGACCTCGCTCATATCCATATGGAACATAGAGTTCATCACGGTCGGGGTCATAGTTACGATACCCTGAAACAGAAAGGTACCAATGATCACGTTCGGGATCGAAGCCTTATTAACCGATGCGCCGCCAATCAAAATGGCCGACACCGCGGGCAGCGCCATATAAAAGGGCGCCATATACAGCTGAATAAACCCAAAGCCCTGTTCATATACCAGGATGCCAACTGCCGCCAGCCAAGTGGACATAATGACCGAAAGCATCCGCGTACGGTCGATATTGATGCCCGAGGCCTTTGCAAACTCGGGGTTCGAGCCGACCGCCGTCATCGCCGTTCCCGTCTTGGTGTGAAGAAACGCCCACATCAGGAAAGCCAGCAGGGCGAAAAACGCCAACGTCCCCACCGGGATCGAGAGTTTACCAATATTAATCTGAAACAGGTTCGCCAGCGCCTTGTCATAGTATCCTTCCAGAGAAATGGTGGTCCGCAGCCCCTTGCCGGAAAGCCCCCAGACCATCGTCGGGTTGCTATAGGGCAGCAGCAGCCACATCATGCACATAAAGGCAACCGATGAGAACCCGACATAGGTGGCAACCATCATCTCGCCGCCCTTGATCTTGTTGAGCATCCAGCCGTACCCGCCGCCCAGCAGCAGCGCAAAGGGCGTCGCGATCACGATTGCCATCACAAAGCTCAAAAGCCCGGTAAAGCCGAACTGAAGAGAAAGCGTCGCCCCCAGCAGCCCGGAAATAATGCCCAGCGGGAGCCCAAAATTCAGTCCGCAGCCCGAATGCACCATCGGCACCATAGCCAGTACCAGGATCGCATTCCAACTAAAGCGGTTAATTGTATTCGTAATCTGCCCGACGAGGTCGACCCCGACAAACGGCGCGATCACAAAGAGCGCGAGCAGGAAACCCGCAATGATCAGGCGCGTAATCCCAAACTGACGGATTGCTGAGCGCAGCCTGTCCTTTGCCAAATTATTTTCCATGTTGCCCCTCCTTACTTGACCTGGCTGACCATCAGCATACCGAATTCCTCCGAGGATTCACTCGCCGGAAGGATGCCCGCGATCTTGCCGCCGGAAACAATTGCGATCCGGTCACAGGTCTGCCGCAGCTCTTCCAGCTCAGAGGAGATCATTACCACGGTCACACCGCTTTCCCGGTTGAATTTCTTGAGCGCATCCAGCACCAGCGCCTTTGCGCCCACGTCAATGCCGCGCGTCGGCTCGGAGACAAACAGGAACTTCGGCTCCAGCGCAAACGCCTTGGCCAGGCATACCTTCTGCTGGTTGCCGCCCGAAAGCTCTTTGGCCTTCTGCTTGGAGCTGGTGCATTTGATCATCAGCTCGTCAATATACTTCGTTGTGACCGCATGGATGGCCTTTTCGTCGCGCCACTTCACGATGCCGCCCAGATATTTTTTCAGAAATTTTTCTTTGATCTGCATGGCCGGGAATGCGACATTCCATTCCAGGCTTTCATCCAGCAGCAACCCGACGCCCCGCCGGTCCTCCGAAACGAAAGCAAGGGAAGCGTCCAAGCACTTGCGGGGACTGTTCAGCGGGATTTCCTTCCCTTCAAACTCGACCGTGCCGCCAGCCTCATAAAGCCCCATTACGCCATTTGGGATGCCAAGCTTTCCCTGCCCTGCCAGGCCGCCGATGCCGAGAATTTCCCCCTCGCAAATATCAAGGCTGACGTTTCGCACCGTCTCGCCGGGCATGTCCACCCAGAGGTTACGAATAGAGAGAATCGTTTTCGCATTTTTTTCCTGCACCGCAGTTTCTGCATGAGCCGCGCCCGTCTGCACGCTGCGGCCGACCATCCATTTGGTGATATCCTGCACGCTGGTCTTGCCGGCAGGCACGTCGCGCACAACGCAGCCGTCACGCATGACGATAACCTTGCTGCAGACAGAAAGGATCTCATGCAGGCGATGGGTAATGAAAATCACCGCTATGCCGCGCGCAGACATGCCGCGAATCGATTGAAGCAGCGCTTCCGCTTCCTTCTCGGTCAGCACGGCGGTGGGTTCGTCCAGAATCAGCAGCTTGAGCTGGTCCTTGCTCAGCTCACGGGCGATCTCGGTAAACTGTTTGTGTCCAACCGGCATATCGCTGATGGTCATATCCGCATCGATCTGCACGCCCATTTTTTCAATGGCCTGCGCACTGCGCGCATCCATCTCCTTATAGTTAAGGGTATTCAGCCGCTCTCCAAAAACCTCGGAGATCACGTTGTGTTTTTTCGGCTCGCGGTTGAGCAAGATATTCTCCTTGGCTGTGAAGCCGGGAATCAGCGAAAACTCCTGATGCACCATGCCGATGCCAGCCGCAAGCGCGTCGAAAGGGGTAGCAAAGGCGACCTTCTGGCCGTTGAGCAGCACGTTGCCGCCATAGCCGCCGGTTTCGCGGATCACATCCATGCCGAAGAGGATCTTCATCAGCGTCGATTTGCCCGCGCCATTTTCCCCGCACAGTCCGAGCACCTCGCCCGCGCCCAGTGTGAAATTGATATCGGTAAGCACCTGGTTACCGAAAAAATCCTTTTGAATATTCTGCATTTCGAGCAGAGGAGTACTGTTATTTGTCATCTTTATCGTTGCACCCTGCCTGTAGAAGAACAGAGGGAAAGGCTTTGCCTCCCCCCCTGAACCGTGAATTTTAATTTTTAGGGAAGTGCCAGTGATCGGTCCTTCCTTAGCTAATGGTAAAGTACTTCTCGGGTACCTCAACCTGTGCGGAGCCCATATAACGACCGGGATCGCCCATCACATAGGTATCCTGATAAATAAGGAAGGTATTCTCGGCCTTGACGCCGGTGGTTGCGTTGGTATAACTGGAGCCGTTCCACTCCGCATTCGGGGAGTAGGACTGCAGCGCAGACGCGATATCATCCATATCCAGCAGCTCGCTCTTGCCGTCGATCACATTCATCGCGTGCTGTGCGAGACCCGCGGACAGGGTGTAACCGTAAGAGTACGCCCAGGTGCCAAAGCGCCCTGCGCCGCCCTTTTCATTGATGCTCGACTCAACCTTGGCAAGAATCTTCTCAAAGTCGCCCTGCTCGTTGGTCAGGTCGATCCCCAGCGCGCCGGGATAGCCCATCAGCGGGGACGGAAGATCCGCTTCGATAAAGTATCCGCCGTACTCCAGCAGCTGCTTGAGCAGCGGCTCGGTGTGCGCGTCGTTGGTGCAGAAGTACGCCGCCTTTTCGCCGTATTTCTCAACCCAGATCGGAACATTCTCAAGGATATACGCCTGTGCGCCGGGTACGCCGACGTCGGTCGTCGGGTCGGGCGCGGTCTCCTCTGCGAAGGTCATGCCGAAATCCTCGCACGCCGCTTCCATAATAGCCTTGCGGCGGCTCATGGTCTCATAAGCAAGATGGCGCGGGAAAGAGATATGAACAAAGGTATCGCAGCCCAGCTCGTGCGCGGTACGGATAATCAGGTAACCGCGGGATACAAAGTCGTTATTGCAGACGAGATCGGCCGCGCTGCCGATTTCAGGCAGGTCCTCATGGGACTCGCCGGCGATGCAGATGATATCGGGGCGGCGCTCCTTGATCTGGCGGAACGCCTCGGTCGTGCCAGGAATCGACTGGTTGACAATGATCGCCTTCATATCCGGATCATCGGACATATTGACGATGGTCTGTACCGTGGTTTCCAGCTCCTCGGTGAAATTATCGGGGTAGATCGCAAGCTTGATGCGGTCCTCTCCATACGCCGCCTGGAAAGCCTCCGCGCCGCGGCGGTCATCCTCAGACTGGGAAACCGAACCGGTGATAATGCCGATGTGGTAATCCCCTGCGGCATCCGCGCTGTCCCCAGCGTCGCCGGTATCGCCGGTATCGCCCGCATCGGTGGCCGCGTCGCCGCCCTCTTTCGGAACCGGGGTCGGGGTGCTGCCGTCATCGCCGCCGCAGGCTGCAAGTGAGAATACCATCACAAGCGCCAGCAGCAGGCTCAACAGTTTTTTCATAACAAAGCCTCCTGAATTCTGTCTTTTCGACGAATTTTAGTTGATTGGGCAAAACACTTTTCCGATTTCGCATGCAAAATCGGAAAAGGCATATGCCTTTTCACTATCATCTATTTTAACAAAATTTTAACGTTTGTCAAGTGCAACCTTGATAAGCCTGCCCAATTTTCCCAAAATAATACCTGCACAAAGCCGTGCAAAGAATCCGATATTTCCCAGGAAACACAGCGGCTCCGTCCTCGTGCGGTCAAGCCGCGCCCGCTGACGGAGGCCCCCCGCCCGCAGGCTGCAGCAGCCGGTCTTCGTACAAAACTGCGCTTCAAACACGTCGAACTATTGACAATCCTGTCGAAAGGAATATAATAGGATTTGTCTACGGCCCTGCTTTGCAGGTCCCCGCACCGGCCAGGCCGGCACGATTCGGGGGGATTTTTAATGAAACGACCGCATATCCTGACGAGGCTGCTGCCTGCAGCCGTTCTTTTGTGTTGCCTGACGGTCCAGGCGTCCGCGTCATATAGCGCCTACCCGCTGCGGACGGGCCCGCACGAAAAATATCTGGACGGCACGCCGTCCGGCGCTTTCCAACCGTCGGCCAGCCTGACGCGCGCGCAGGCTGCATCGATCATTTGCGGCCTGCTGGAACGGCCGCCCATAGAGGATTGGCCGTTTACCGATGTCCCTGCCGGTGCATGGTACGGACAGGCGGCCCGGTCGCTGGCCTGGGCCGGCCTCCTGCCCGACGACGGCAGCGGGCTCTTCCGGCCCAATGATCCCATTACCCGCAGGGAATGCGCCGCGCTGCTCGCCCATTTTATCCCGCCCGCACAGGCGGCCTATTCTTTTCCGGACGTACCGTCCGGCATACCGGACGCAGACGCGGTCTTTGCCGCTGTCTCGCAGGGACTGTTCTCTGCCGATGAAAACGGCCTGTTCCGCCCCGACGACCCGATGACCCGCGCAGAAACGGCGGTGGTCCTAAACCGTCTGCTGCACCGCGCGCCTAACCCGGACGAGCTGCTCCAGACCTCCGGGATGCGCAGTTTTCCCGACGTACCATCCGGGCACTGGGCTTATGCGCAGATCCTCGAGGCCTCCACCACGCATCAGTATGTGCCAGTTCCGGGCAGCGCATACGAACACTGGACCGATTTTGTGCGAGAAATACCGCGCATCCCCGACGGTTTCCACAGGGTCGACGGCTGGCTCTATTTTGCACGGGACGGGCAGTACCTGGCCTCACAGACGGTCGGCAGCTTTTCTTTTGATGAAAACGGACGTTATACTACGGGAAACCCTGCGCTCAATGAAGCGCTGGCCCAAATCATCCGCACCCAAACCAACGGCAGTATGACGCGCGACGAAATGCTGCGCGCACTTTACAATTACATCCGCGACAATTTTACCTATATCAAGCGCGATCTGGTCTCCTCGTGGCAGACCGGTTGGGAGCCCGATTTCGCCGACGGCCGCGGCAACTGTTTCAGCTTCGCCGCCGGGTTCCAGCAGCTGGCGCGGGCGGCTGGCATAGAGGCCGTGACCGTTGTCGGGCAGCTCGGCAAAAACCGACATCCCCACGGATGGGTTGAAATTACCCTTGACGGCGTCACCGCGGTCTATGACCCCGAGATCGAAATGGTTTACCGCGGCCGGGGCCGCAGCTACGACATGTTCCGATTCCAGTATTCATCCGCACCATTTCGTTATTGGAAGTAAGCTTATGGTTTTCAGTTCACCCATTTTTCTGTTTTTCTTCCTTCCGGCCGTTTATCTGGGGTACAGGCTCCTGCCGCGCGGCGCGCAGAATGGCTGGTTGGCACTGTCAAGCCTGCTTTTCTATGCCTTTGGGCAGCTGCACTACACCCTGTTGCTGCTTGCCAGCGTCACGGCAAACTATCTGTTTGGGCGTCTGCTGATGCGCCCCCACCCCCGCCGGCGGTTCATCGCCGGCTGTGCCGTCGCAGTCAACCTGCTGGCGCTCGGCGCCTTTAAATATCTGGATTTTCTGGCGGACACGCTGAACCGTGCGCTTGGTCTGTCGCTTCCGCTGCCCGGTATCGTACTGCCAATCGGCATCTCGTTCTATACCTTCCAGGGGCTCAGCTACGTCATCGACGTCTGCAGGAACCCGCAGGAAGGGACCAAAAACCCGGCGAAGCTGCTTTTATACATCTCTTTCTTCCCGCAGCTGATCGCCGGACCGATTATCAAATATCACGACGTTTCCGCCCAGATCGACTGCCGTACGCTTACGCCCAGCCATACGCTGGCCGGCCTGGCGCGTTTTATCACCGGCCTTGCAAAAAAAATGCTGCTGGCAAACACCGCCGGTGAAGTTGCAGACGCGGTCTTTGCCCTCTCGCCCGGTGCGCTTGATTTCCGCCTAGCTTGGCTGGGTGCGGTATGCTACACG
>CANPPM010000121.1 GCA_947575935.1 uncultured Butyricicoccus sp.
TGGGCGTATTGACATTTTTCAAACAAGCCCTAGAGAAGGCGTGCCCGTGCCAGTTTGCTCAGCGACTGCGGATGCAGGTGAAATTCAGCTGCGAGAGTCTGTCCCAGTGCCAGGAAGGGCGCTTCGGGCCCTTCCTTATGCTCCAATTCAATTTCACAGAGCGGTGCGTAACGGCCGCCGGAAGACATGCGGCCCCGGTCCAGTGCCAGCTCGGCTACACTGTCATCCTGCCGTAGCGTGATCGCGTATCGTGAAAAAGTAATCCGGCAGGTCTCGGACAGCGGAAGCGTGCGCAGACGGCTGCAGAGTGCAGCCGGAGCGCCTGCAGCCGGCAGGGCCGCCAGCCCGTCTTCCAGATTGGCGGCGTGGCATTCATATTCTTCATGGCGGTGCAGGCCATCGGCGGCCGGAGCACCGCGCAGCTTGAGGCAGCATACGCCTGCGCCGTTTTCCCGGCGCAGGCGCAGGGCGATCTGTTCGGCGGCAAGCGTTTCGTCGGGGGTGTCAAAGTATTGGGCGTCCATTTCGGTCAGTTTCGCACCGGTTGCATCTAAATCAAGCGCCCAGAGAAGTACCGCATCCTGGAGCGCGGCAAAGGCGTCCCATTTAAATTCTTGTTCCATTATTTGCCCCCTCTCAGCGTGTCTGACCGTTTCCATAAATGATGTATTTGGTGGAGGTCAGGGCCTCCAGTCCCATCGGGCCGCGGGCATGGAGCTTTTGGGTTGAGATGCCGATTTCTGCGCCAAAGCCGAATTCAAAACCGTCGGTAAACCGCGTTGATGCATTCGCATAGACGGCAGCGGCATCTACCTCGTCCAGAAAGCGTTCGGCTGCGGTATAGGATTCTGTCACGATGCATTCGGAATGGCCTGTGTTATAGGTGTTGATGTGTGAGATTGCTTCGTCGAGCGAATCGACGACCTTGACCGAAATCTCATAATCCAGATATTCGCGCGCATAGTCCTCTTCTGTTGCGGGCAGAACCAGCCCGCCCAGGATGTCCCGCGTACGAGGACAGCCGTGCAGCCTGACCTGGTCAGATGCAAGCGCTTCGGCGGCCATTGGAAGGAAGCGCGGTGCAACATCGGTGTGCACCAGCAGGCTTTCGGCTGCGTTACAGACTGAAACACGCTGGCACTTGGCATTTTTCAGGATGGCAGTTGCCTTGGTCAAGTCTGCAGACGCGTCCACATAAATATGGCAATTGCCGGTGCCGGTTTCGATGACAGGTACAGTGGCGTGTGCCACTACTGTACGGATGAGCCCAGCCCCGCCGCGGGGGATCAGAACATCCAGATAGCCATTGAGCCGCATCATTTGGTTTGCTGTCTCGCGGCTGGTATCCTCTACCAGATTGATTGCGTTCTCGGGAAGGCCGCAGGATACGAGCGCGGTGCGCATCAGCTGCGTCAGGCACTGTGAGGTACGAAAGGCCTCTTTGCCGCCGCGTAAGATGCAGGCAGAGCCTGCCTTGAAGCACAGTGCCGCCGCGTCGACGGTGACGTTAGGCCTGGCCTCGTAAATAATGCCGATGACGCCCATCGGCACACGCTTTTTTCCGATCCGAAGGCCATTCGGGCGGGTTTTCATCCACAAGACCTCGCCGACCGGGTCATCCAGGGCGGCAACCTGCCGTACGCCCTGCGCGATCCCGGCGATACGCGCTGGGGTGAGCGTCAGACGGTCTATCAGACCGTCGTTCAGGCCGGTGTTCCGGCCTTGGGCAATATCCTCGGCGTTCGCGGAGAGGATGGCATCGGTATGTTGTTCAAGCGCGGCTGCGATGGCTTCTAATGCACGGTTCTTTTCGGATGCACCCAGGCGAGCGACCGCCTGTTTGGCGGAGCGGGCGCTTTCCGCGATGGTTTGCAAATCTCGCATAAACGGTATCCCCCTTTTGTGTATCTGTAAAATTTTCCTAGCAGGAAAGGAGCGCTGTTTGTTGTTTACGGGTGTTGGCGAGGCGGGGTTGGGCTGGTGAACAGCGTCCCCGCAATGCGTCCTTCGACGATCTCATACAGCACTTCGGCGCGGTCGCCCTTGGTGATCAGCATTGGGATGCCGGCATCCATACACAGCTCGGCAGCGGTCAGCTTGGTTGCCATGCCGCCCGTACCGCCAGCAGTGCCGGGGCCCCCTGCAATTGCGCGGAGCCGTGCGTCGATCCGCTCTACTACCGGGATCAGGCGGGCGTCTGGGTCATGGCGCGGATCGGCGCTGTACAGGCCCTCAATATCGGTGAAGATAATCAGCAGGTCGGCGCCGCATAGCCGCGCAACCACAGCCGACAGCGTGTCATTGTCGCCGAAGGATTCGACCTGTTCAATCTCGTCGATGGCAACGGTATCGTTTTCATTCACAATCGGTACGACCCCGGTTTCGAGCAGTGCGTCGAAGGTATTACGGATGTTGTCGCGCTGGTGGTCGTTTGAGACATTTTCCCTTGTCAAGAGAATCTGGGCGACGTTAACGCCATATTCCAAAAATAATTTATCATAAAAGTGCATCAGCTCGCATTGACCGACTGCCGCTGCCGCCTGCTTCATGCGGGTGCTGGACGGTCGTTGGGTCAGTCCAAGCTTATTCACCCCGACGCCGATGGCGCCCGAGGATACCAGTACCATTTCGAAGCCGCGGTTTTCCAGGTCGCAGAGGCAGCGTACCAGGCGTTCAATCGCGCGGATGTTCAGTTTGCCGGTTGGATAGGTCAGGGTGGAGGTGCCCACCTTGACGACGATACGGCGGATAGAATCCATATTCAGCATGTTGCTGCTCCTGTTCTGCTCCCGCCTATGCAGGAGGATGATTTTGGGCTTGTCCATCGGCCTGCATGACCGCGCAGCGGGAGGATAAGACAGGTTGCCGGACGCAGTACCGCAGCGATAGAAAAGGAGGCGTGGACAGCGCGCGGTGGAAGAGCCTCTCGTGATGGTTCCATAAATGGATCGCTGCGATACGAGGTTTGCCTGCGGACATTATACCACAGCGGCAAGGGGTTGGCAATGGACAATTCGGGCGCGGTGCAGGATTTGGAAGAGGGGACCGCCCCGAAAGCGCGTTCTCGCGCCGGGGCGGTCTGGTAGAGCATACGTTCAGTTCAGTTTTTCGATTTCGAACAGCGCGTTCAGCACCATCCAGAGCTGCGGGAAGTACTGCATGATGTTCCAGACGGAGATCCCACGCAGGCGGTACTCGTTGGCGAGCAAAAGCTTTGCGCGGATAGAACGCGCGTCCTCGAACCAGACCTCGTGCTCTGCATTGCCGCGCCAGTATTTGTAATAGGGGGTTTGTGCGGTTTCGTCGAACTGGATATGCGCGCCGACCTGGATCGCCTGGTCGATGGCTTCGACATTGGAGATCGCCCTTGCGACCGATTCGCCTGGGATATAGGGAAGCGTCCATGCAATGCCCGGAGGTTGTTACCATCCGGTATCGGGAAAAAGGGGGTAAACCGTCAGCGTTAGGTCGCTGCCGTCGGGATGTGCGGATGGACGGGTTTTCCGGTAGGTAATGTGATGCAGCGCCGCTTTCAGCAGGCAGTTTTTCGCCTCTGCAGTAGAGAGGGATTCGTAGAGCGCCGCCGCACTGGAGATTGTGGGGGATCGCGTCAAACAGGCTGCGGCTTGCTGTTCACACTGGATCATCGCGCGCCGGCATGCCTGTACGGTCTGCCCCAGCTGTTCAAGCCGCGCCAGAAGGGTGCGTTGCCTGGCGGCAAACGCTTCGGGTGTATAGATCCCTTTTTCGACGAATTCAAAGGCCTTTTCCAGTTGTTCATTTGCGGCATTTTGTTCACGCTGCGCATGGAAGAGCGCCTCCCGGGCAGCCGCCTTTTCGGTCTCCACCGGGGAGGGCTCCGCATGGCTTTGGATGGGATAGGCGGTCAGCCATTGAGCAAGGGAATCCGTCAGTGCTTGCTCGGCTTCCTGTAGGCGGGAGGAAACCATGCCGCAGTGATGATGGCAAAATAAGACCTGCGAGCCGTTCGGACCGGGACGGGACTGTATTTTGTGGCCGCAGTTTTCACAGATCAGGATACCTGCAAAGGGGTTTTGCAGCCGTTTGTCATGCCGTACCGGATGGAAGCTGCGGGCGGCGAGCTTGGTCTGTGCGGCCTGCCAGACGTCCTCGGAGATCAGCGGCGTATGGCGGCCCTTATACATGGGGTATTCCTTTGCGCGGGGGTAGTGGCGTACAAGCGTCCCGCCGCGAAGCTGCTTGCGGACCGGTCTGCGTCCAAAGGTAATGTAGCCGGCATAGAGTGGATTCCGAAGGATTTCGCGCACGATACCGGCGTTGAACGGCTTTCCGGTTGCAGAGCGGTAGCCTAGTGCGTTCAGATGGGCGGACAGGCGGGTCGTACCCATTTCGGGGTCGGAGAGATACAGCTGAAAAACCGCGCGGATGGCGCCGGCATCCCGGTTTGGAACCAGGGAGCAGCCCTTTTCCTGCGGAAGCCTGCAGGGGTCATACCCATAGGGGGCGGGCCCGCCCAGCCACTTCCCCTCGCGTGCCGTTGCGCTCCGCCCAGCCTGTAGTCGACGGTTGATGGTTTTATATTCCCGCCTTGACATAAATAGGCCGAACTCGAAATATTCTTCATCGAATTCATCGGCAGGGTCATAGGTTTTGATGGGGGTGATGATCCGTGTTCCGGAGTATTTGAAGGCCTGTGCGACAATCCCCTGGTCAATGGTCTCGCCGCGCGCAAGACGCTCAACCTCCATGACCAGGACGCCTTCCCAGACGCCTGCTTCTACTTCAGAAAGCAGTTTCTGCATCTGCGGCCGGGCTGCGATGGTTTCGCCGGAAACAATTTCTTCATAGACTGCGCCGACCGGAAGGGTATGTTTTTGTGCGAGGGCCAGCAGCGCGGCGCGGTGACGGGCCAGGGTTTCGCCCTCTCCGTGCGCTTCTGCATCGAGGTCGGCACGGGATTTTCGTAAGTAAACTGCATAGGACATAAAAGCCCCCCTTTCCTTCTGATACAGGGTATGAGGAAAGGGGGATGGTCATGACAGCAGGGCCGCTTGGGACGGATAGGACAGGCCCGGGGGGCATATTTTAGGGTGAGGTGATTGTATGGCAGTCGTGAAAACCTATCAGTTTGATGGTAAGACGGTGCAGATGGCGGATGATTTCTATCGGGATGTTTCAAAAGAAGAAATTTTGCAGCGCATCCGGCAGTTTCAGGAGGCGGCGGGGGCGCTCCTGTATCGCCAGCAGAAGGCCATGGAGGGGAAAGGGACGGTGGGCTGACTGCCCGCCCGATGGGAAATGGACAGGCCCTCCCGCCAAAGCGAAAAGGCCTGCCGCACAGCCGCTGCGCCCGATTGATAGGTTTGCTTTCGCTGCGTACCAGAGGGATTTACAGATTGGCAAGTACCGTCAGCTGGTTTTGCAGCTCGCTGACGATTTCCTGATTGGTATTCATCCGTAAGGTGATTCCGGTCATATCATCCACCAGGTCGCGGGTGTTGCCGGCCGCGCTGCTGACGCCGGACGCTGCGCCCTCAATGGCATCGGAGATATTGGAGATAGAACCTGCAACCTCATCCATTGCGGTGCGGAGGTGCGCTACCCGGCTGTGAAAGGCTTCAATGCTGCGCTCTATGTATGCAGCGTCTTCCCTGTACTGCTGCCCGGAACGGACCGACTGTTCGAACTGGGACAGGATTGCCTCGCTGAGATAATTCACCAGCTCCTGCGCGCTGTCCGCAAGGTATTCTACCGCCCCGGTTACGACAGTGCTGACTTCCTGGATGTGCCCGGCCGTTACAGAACAGGAATCGGCAAGTTTTCGTATTTCCTGGGCTACCACCGCAAATCCTTTTCCGGCGGTCCCTGCTCTTGCGGCCTCGATAGAGGCGTTGATGGCGATCAAGTCGGTAGAGGCGGAGATCGAGAGGATATCGTTTGTCAAAGTGGCGATCTGATTGACATTCCGGCTTTTTTTGATCGCGCCTTCCAGTACGGACAGGATTTCCCCGGTGCGCGCCCGGACCGCTTCTATTTGCTCCTGTGCAGATTGTTCCATCTGCTCTGCACGTCCGCGCATATCGGCGGAATAGGCGGATATGGCTGCACATTCCTCTGTCATGCTGGCGGCGTCGCTGCGTGTGTCGGAGGCATTGGTGCGGATTGCCGAGGTACTGCCTGCGATTTCCTCCAGAGCGGCGGAAAGCTGCTCGGTCAATCCGGAAAGCGCCTGTGCGCTGCCGTTGGAACGCTGTGTCCGGCTGTGGACGTCGCCCACCACACCGCTGATGCGTTCAGAACTGTTCTGCAGGGTATCCATGGCCCCGCGGATGGGCGCAATCACGTATCGCCGGATGATGCGGAAAGCGGCCAGAACCAGAAGAAGGCCAAGTATAAGCGTGACCGCGCTGATCACTAGTGCGGAGAGATAGACCATGGACAGATGGTCCCGCGCGGTGCGGGCCTGTGTGCTGACGGAAGCATAGAGGGCGTCGATCGATGCCTCTGTGGCGTTGCCATAGGCCGCGACATCCCCGTTGGCCATTGCATAGGCTTCTTGTGTCTTGCTGTTGGCACTGGCGCATACCAATCCGACCAATGCGTGCTTAAAAGCGGCATACTCGTTCAGAAGGGACTTGTAAGTTTGTACATCCGCTTCCGGAACCGGATACGCTTCCAGCCGGAGGTCCAGTTCCGCTTCTTCAGCTTTGATTTCCTGTACCAGCCGGATCATTGTGGGATGGTCTGCCGCTACGATGTGCGACAGCGCCAGGCGGTGGATATCCATCATGGATCGCCGGATTTCTTCCAGCTGGGCTTCGCTGGTCATATATTCATCTACGATGGTACCGGCGCTAGCATTGATATTATTGATGCTGAATACTGCCAGAAGATTGGATAGAAGTGTGATCAAGCCCAACAGAAGGATGGGAAAGATCAGGCGCTGCTGCAGGGTTAGCTTTCCTTTCATTGACGTTCCTCCAGATTATGAAATAGCCGGGCTTTTACCGGGATGTTACACCCTCCACTAGGCGGTCAAGCTGCGCCTGAAGCGAGGCGCCGGAGGGATTGCCGCGGGACATGCTGTTTGCAAATTCGGTGACCGGATCCCAGAATTTCCCGCCGACCCGCTGCAGCTGGGAAAATTCCGACTGAGCGAGCAGCGCCGCGATTGCCGGGGCGGCCTGTACCTCGGGGGAGTTTGCAGCGTTGGTGTTGGCGGGGCCTTGCCCCCGCATTGCAAAGCGGAGAGTCTGGTTTTCCTCACTGGTGATCCATTCCGCGAGCCGTGCGGACCATTCCGGCTGATCGGAGTAGGCGTTTACCCCGATCAGTTTGCAGCCGGAAAAAGAGGCCATCTGGATCTCCTGCCCGGCGCAGGTGAAAGCTGGCAGCATGGCGGCCCCGGTGTCCTCCCCCCAGGCCTCCTCGACGGCCATTGCATTCCACACGCCGCTGATGCCGGCAATGACTGAGCCATCCTGCAGGCCCGACAGGAATTCCTCATCGGTCTGGTTGGCAAAGCCGGGGCTGGACGAGAGCGCCAGCATGGCCTCTGCGACATCCACCCCGCGGATGGAGTTGTCAGTGCTGTTCCAGGTACAGTAATTGGTGATCCCATCTTCGTTAAGCCCGACCGTCAGGCCGGTATTGCCGAAAAAGGCATAGACATACCAGGCGGAGGACCAGTCCATAACGATTTTCCGCCCGGCCTGTGCTGCAATTTCGGTCATGCGGTTCAGGCTTCGGATGTCCTCGGGGGAAAAATACGCTTTATTATAGTAAAGGAAATAGCCGTTGTCGGCTGTCAGCGGATATGCATATAGCGTGCCGTCTACGCTGGCTGCGTCTACCGCTGCGGAGAGGTTTTTCTGGCGGATTTCCGCTTCGTTTTCGATTGGATCCAAGGCCCCTGCGGCTGCCAGTGCGGAGACCTGATCGTCTGCAAACGCGAACACGTCGGCGCCGTCCTCCAGCGCGTCCAAAAGGGCGTCTTTACAACTGGATTCACTCTGGGCCTGATAGTGGATTTGGAAGTTTGCCTGTCCGGCATAACGCTGCTGGAACGAGTCAAAGATCTCCTGCAGGAGCGCCTCGTCCTCTGCGCCGCCCCAGACCGTCAGTTCGACGGTCTGGGGCGGCCTGGGGGGCGGTA
>CANPPM010000122.1 GCA_947575935.1 uncultured Butyricicoccus sp.
TCGCCGCATCACACTCTTCGTCGGTCAGCGTGCGGTCAGAGGCACGCAGGCTGAGCGAGTAAGCCACTGACTTTTTGCCTTCGGGCACTTGACTGCCGCGGTAGACGTCGAACAGGGTCACGCTTTCCAGGAGCTTGCCTGCTGCGTTGCGGATTGCAGATTCTAGGTCGGCGACCGGGATCGCGTCCTCTACCAAAACGGCAAGATCGCGTGTTGAGGCGGGGAATTTGGGCAGCGGCTGATATAGCTTTACAGATTCTGCGCATTCATACAGCGCGTCCAGCGCCAACTCAGCAGCGAGGATCTCGCCCGACAGGCCGAATCCCTTTGCAACGGTCGGATGGATGGCGCCAAAGACGCCCAGCAGCGTTTCGCCGGCGTATACCTTGGCGCAGCGGCCCGGATGATAGGACGGGTTTTGGGTGTCGGCGGCAAAGCGGACATGGTGCACGTCCAGCCGGCGGCAGATAGCTTCGATTACCCCTTTGAATGCAAAGAAGTCCAGCCGCCCATAGCTGCCGAGCGTCAGAATACGCTCTTCATGCGGCAGCTGCTCGGGGTCAGGCTTGCCATTGACGAGGACCGGATGGTATACGGCGCCGATTTCATAGAGCGATACGGCTGGGTTGCGGTGTGCATAATTATGTGCAAGCGAATCCAGGATGGACGGCAGCACGGTTGTGCGCATGATAGAGAAATCTTCCCCCAGCGGATTGGTGATGGTTACCGACAGCCGGCGCGGGTCGTCCGCAGGCAGTGCGATACGGTCATAGATTTTAGGGCTGACGAAGGAGAACGTCATTGATTGGTCAAAACCTGCCGACAGGCAGACCTGGCTGGCGGCGCGCTCCATACGCTGCCGGGGGCTCAGTCCGCCTTGTACCGTCTCGCCCGCATACAGGCGGGTCGGGATATTGTTGTACCCGTAAATGCGTGCGACCTCTTCTGCTAGATCACACATACGCTCGATATCGGTTCGGAAGGAGGGGACAAGGACTTTTCCGTCTTCCACTTTGAAATACAGCCGTTCGAGGATGGCCTGCTGTTCGCCGGCAGACAGCGTCAGGCCGAGCAGGGCGTTCATCTTGTCGGGTTCAAAGGGAAGGGTTTTAGGCTGTGGCGCGGAGAAGTCGACATCAATCACGCCGTCGATTACCTCGCCCGCCCCCAGCTGCTCGACCAGTTCACAGGCGCGCAGTACGGCAGGCTTGGTGTTCTTGGGGTCAAGTCCCTTTTCAAAACGTCCGGAAGCCTCGGTACGCATGCCGAGCGCCTTCGCCGTCACACGGACCGTCGGACCGTGGAAGCAGGCTGATTCGAAGACGACGGTGCGGGTTTCATCGGTAATTTCGGAGTTTGCCCCGCCCATGACGCCCGCTATGGCAACCGGCTTGGAGCCGTCGCAAATGGCAAGCATTTCCGGGGTAATAGCGCGGGATTGACCGTCCAGCGTCTGGATTGCTTCGCCGGGTTGAGGGCGCCGGACGACAATCTCGCCGTCCGTCAGGCAGGCATAGTCAAACGCGTGCATGGGCTGGCCATATTCCAGCATGACATAGTTGGTAATGTCGACGATATTGTTAATCGGACGTACCCCGGCGGCATGCAGGCGGCGGCGCATCCAGGCGGGGGAGGGCTGGATCTGAATGTTTTTGACCAGCTTGGCAGTATAGCGCGGACAAAGCGCAGGTTCGCGGACCTCGACTGAAAGCAGTTCACGGATATCGCCGCCGCACCCCTTGACTTTGGGCTCGGGGAGCGTAAGCGGGCGGTTGAATGTCGCTGCAGTTTCGCGTGCAAGGCCAATAACCGACAGACAGTCCGGACGGTTGGAGGTGATTTCAAATTCAGCAACCAGTTCATCAAGGCCGAGAACCTTGCGGATATCGTCGCCAGGCTTTGCGCCATCCTCATTTAGCACAAAGATTCCATCCGGAATGCAGTGTGGGAACTCGATTTGCCGGGCGCGCAGATCTTCCAGGGTGCAGACGCTCCCGCGGCTGGTGTCGACTGCAAGAAAGTCCTCTTCATGGATGTTGGCACAGCTGGTAGAAACCGTTTCGCCGCCTTTGCCAAGATCGACGGTCAGTTCATACTGTGAATACGCCGTTGTTTTTACGGCCAGTACCTTGGCGGCCGCTACGTTGCCGAAAAGCTTGTCGCCGGCGGTCAAGGTTTCGGGAAGGGAGGGCTTTTCCCCCTTGGGGCAGGCGTAGTCGTTTAGGATAGCGGCAGCGCTGATGACCGCATAGGGCGCGTTATGGATATCAAGCGCCAGCTCCTTCAGCGAACAGAGCATGCCGTCTGAAGGTTCGCCGCGCAGCTTGCCCCTGGTAATCTTTACGCCGCCCGGCAGTGTAGATTTATGCAGTGCGACCGGGACCAGGTCGCCGGGATGAATATTCCACGCGCCGGTGCAGATTTGGACGGTTTTTTCTCCGACATCCAGCTGACAGATCCACATATGGTCGGAGTTGGGATGACGCGCCATTTCGGTGATGCGCCCGGCTACAACGTTCTCAATCTCTGCGCCAAGGTTTACGACCTCCTCAACCTTGGAACCGGACATCGTGAGCGCAGCGTCATATTCGCGGGGAGAGACGCCGTCAATGCTGGTATAATCAGCCAGCCAGGAAAGCGGCAGTTTCATAATAGTATTTCCTCCTTTTCCTTCTTTTAAAACTGCTCCAGGAAGCGGATGTCGTTCTCATAGAACAGCCGGATATCATCGATTTTGAAGCGGCCCATAACCGTGCGCTCCAAACCAACGCCGAAGGCATAACCCGAGTATTTCTCCGGATCGATGCCGCACATTTCGAGCACATGGGGGTGTACCATGCCGCACCCTAGGATTTCAATCCAGCCTTCGCCCTTGCAGAGGCGGCAGCCTTCGCCGTGGCAGCGGTAGCACTGAATGTCCATTTCGGCAGACGGCTCGGTAAAGGGGAAATGGTGAGGACGGAAACGGACGACGGTGTCGTCGCCGTACAGGCGTTTGGCGAACAGCTCTAGGATGCCTTTCAAGTCGCTCATTGCAATGCCCTGATCGACGACCAGTCCTTCAATCTGGTGGAACAACGGGGAGTGAGTGGCATCGGAAGCGTCCGAGCGGTAGACGCGGCCGGGTGCGATAATACGGATCGGCGGCTTTTTCTTTTCCATCGTGCGAACCTGCATGCCCGAGGTTTGGGTGCGCAGGACGACGTTATCTGAGATATAGAAGGTATCCTGGGTATCACGGGCCGGATGATCCTTGGGAATATTGAGTGCCTCGAAGTTATAATAATCAAGCTCAACCTCGGGGCCGTCGGCAACCGAGAAGCCAAGGCCGATAAAGATTTCTTTGATTTCATCCAGTACAAGCTCCAGCGGATGCTGGTGGCCCATTGCCGCGCCTGTGCCCGGCATGGTTACATCCAGGGTTTCGGCTTTCAGCCTGGCCTCAAGCGCACGGGCGGAAAGCTTTTCCCGCTGTTCCTCCAGCGCCTGTTCGACGGCGGCGCGGACGTCATTGACCAGTTGGCCGATGGCTGGGCGCTCTTCGGGGGAGAGGTCGCGCATCCCCTTTAACAGGGCGGTCAGTTCCCCTTTTTTCCCCAAGAATTTCACGCGGGCGGCGTCCAGGTCGCGGGCGTTTGCGGCGGCGGATAGCTCTTTTTTGGCGTTCGCAAGGATCGCTTCGAGCTGCTGTTTCATTCGTGTACACTCCTTATATCAATTTTTCAGGACGGCGGAAAAAAGCCCCCGTCCCAGCTTAGGACGAAGGCTGTTAAAACATCCGTGGTACCACCTAAATTCGCGGCGGCATGCCGCGCACTCTTCTTGCCCGATAACGAGGGCAAAACGGGACGGCTTACTGCGCCGGCGCGGTATACAGCGCCGGCCCTGTCTTCAGCGGCCCTGCTCACAGGGGAACTTCACCAGGGCTCCTTTGGGGCGGCTTGCAGCCGGTGGCCGCCGTTCTCTGGACAAGGGAGGGATCCGGTTACTTTTCCTGATCATCGCAATTTAACATTATAAATAATATAGCACAAGCAAGAAGGAAATGCAAGGGCTATTTTCACTGCCGGGAAACTGCAGATTTTCGGGGAAGCGTGCGGCGAGGCGTGTATAATTCTGCAAGGACTGGTCATACTATCCTCACAACGGGCGTGAGCGCCCTGGAATACAGGAGGTACCAAGATGCGAAAATACGGCAAGTCAAATGCCGCCGCGCGGATGGATGATAAGGGATTTTACATAATCCTGACCATCTGCGCGCTGGCGATCGTGGTTTCGGGTTATGTATTGTTTTTTGTTCCCTCAAGCAGCGGCGAGCCCGTGCTGGAGGATACGCCGTCGCTTCCTGTGACGGCGCCGGTTGTTTCACCGCCGGTCGATCTGACCGATGATGAGCCGCTTGAAAAGGTGATGGAGGACGAAGAGGAGCCGGAGACGGATGACGCCGGGGAGCGTACGCCTACCGCCGCCGAGGCCGTGCCCGAAGAGAGCGTCCCGGCGTCTGCGCCGGCTGCGCAGCAGCCGCCGGTGTGGGTGCGTCCGGTGGAAGGGGCGGTTACCATCCCCTTTTCTGGAGAAGAGCTGGTATTTCAGCCGACTTTCGGTGACTGGCGCGTGCACACGGGCACCGATTACGCCGGGGACGAGGGAGATCGCGTGTATGCTGTGACAGACGGCATGGTTGAGCGGGTCTGGATGGACAGCCTGTACGGCCAGTGTGTGGAGTTATCGCATGCCGATGGTCTTACGACCGTTTATATGGGCCTGAAGGAAGGCCCCAAGGTCAAGGAGGGCGGTACGGTAAAGGCAGGCGACGTTATCGGTTCGCTTGGCGCAACCAATGCGTCCGAAAGTGCACAGGGGGCGCATCTCCATTTGGAGGCGCGCGTCGGCGATCGTGCGGTCGACGTTGAGACCTTCCTGACCGGCACGGAAGGCGAATAAGATCGCAAAGAAAAACCCGGCAGACGATGTGTTCGTCGGCCGGGTTTTCCTGATCCCCAGTTAGGCGCCGTTTGAAAAATGGAAATATGCACAATGGCGGAAAAAGGACCGTTGTTTGGGCGTATTGAGATTTTTCAAACAAGCCTTAGACCTGCGGCGCCGGTTTGTCTTCCTCGGGGGACGCGGTTTTTTCCAGTGTCACCGTTCCGTTTTCGAGGATGACCTGGGCAAGCTCGCTTCCCGGTTCCAGCGTCATGGAGAGCAGGCTTTCATACCCGGTCACGGTTGCGCCGCATACCTGCAGGGTATTGCCGTCCGCACGAAGGACGATAGCCTGCCCGTGGAAAGAACCGGGCAGCTCGTTTGCGGTTTTTTGGGCGGGGTCAAAATAGCCTACGCGTGAATCTGCATCCTCCGAGTATGCATAGCACAGGTCGTAAACACCGTCGCCGGTGACATCGGCCAGCGCCATGCTGGTCACGCCGTCACCGCCTAAGCCGCTGCCGACGGCATAGGCCGACCCGTCATAGAGGACAAAGGTCTCGTTGGAGGAACCGTACTTAAATACACGGAAATCGCTGTTTTCCGATACAAAGCCGGGGGTGATATTCCAGCAGGTATCATTGGCAAAGGGGGACTGATAGCTGCTGTTCAGGGCGGAGAAATCGGCGGCGCCTTCTTCGGTGGCTGTCAGCTGGTAGGGCGAGTCGGTAAGCACGGGCAGCTGTGCGGCCGCCGGTCTGTTTTGGTTGCCATTTTTGCCGCTGTTGCCAGAACAGGCGCCCAGCGCCAGTGAAAGCGCAAGGGCAAGCGCTGCCGGTTTCATCCATTTTGCTGTGTTCATAAGTGTAATCCTTTCTCTTTGCGGCTCTTTCGGGCGGTAGAGGCCTTCCGAAAGGGCTGCGGGTTTCCGATGCGCGGTTTAGGCATAGCGCCCCGTGCCGCAGCAGCGGAGCAGTTGCGCTAACGCATCATAAAGTTATAGAGCATGACGGCCGCTTCCTGGCGGGTCATCGTGCTATCTGGGTTCAGGCGGCCCTTATCGTCGCCGCGGGCGATTCCGAGTCCGCTGGCCAGCGACGCATAGCCGAGGTCGCTTTGCGCAATGGCGTCACGGTCGGTGAACGGGCAGGTATAAATCCCCTTAACCTTTGCGGCATCGCTGTAAATCGATGCGCCGAGCAGCGTTCGCAGGAACTCTATCCGGGTGACGGATGCATCCGGGGCACGTCCGGCGGCCTTTAGAAGGTTCTCGTTGTATGCCATGGTATACAGTTCGTCGAGCCCTTCCTCGGTACTGGGATCGGGCGCTGTGCCGCAAGCGCTGAGCAGCAGCGCGAGCATGGTCTTTTGGTCGAGCGTGGCAGAAGGCTGGAAGCGGCCGCCGGGCAGCCCGACGCCGTAAGCGGCCAGCGCTTCAATTTGTGTGCGGCCGAACGCGCCCGCAAGATCCGTATATTCATACTGGTTCGGCTCGCTGTAGTTTTTCCAGACGGGTTCGCCGGTTTTGGCGTCAATCCCTTGGAAGGAACGGCCGTCGCTATAGCGGAACGCATAGGCTAGCACATATTTCCGGGTCAGGATTTGGTTTTCCAGTACGGGATATTCAACATAGGAAAGCGGCATTTCAAAGGCGTTCATGCAGGCATCTGCTGCGGCATTCGCGGAAAGGATCCCGTCTGCGCCGGCAAAAGTGATGCTGTCGTCCCAGTTGACCAGGAGACTTTCCACCGTGCCGTCGGCGTCCATGCGGATGGTAAGCCGGTTAGAGGGGAAAAGATAGCCGTTTACGTTTTGGGCATACATCAGATGGTTGTCATCCCCGGCGCTGTAGGGCTTGCACTCGCGCCACTGCGCGGGTAGCTGCGCGGCCAGAAACGCCTCGGCGGCCTGCGTTTGTTCTGGACTTTGAGGGTCGTTTTGTACGGCGCTCGCACGTGGGGATGGGTAATAATTGGCGGTGTAGATCGATTGCAGTGCATTTGTCCGCGCATTCATCCGGATGGTTTTTTGGATCTGCAGCAGCTCGCCCTGATAGCTGTCCTTGAGCGCTTTTCGTTCCGCATCGGTGGGCGGGCGGGCGTATCGGAGCTGTGCCGAGATTTCCCCGGTTGTGCGGTCCTGGGAATAGCTGACACGTTCGAGCGTCCAATTGTGATCAAGTCCCAGCGCGGGGACTGCGCGCAGGGTCTGGTCCAGCTGTTCGCGCGTGTGCACATCCTTAAGCCCATCGATGGTTTTAAGCTCGGATTCGCTCAGCTGTGCGCCCCCGGCACTGGAGGCCGGAGCGCCGGCATCAGCGGTGCTTTCGTTGGAGGTTGTGCGATAGCCGCTCTTTGACAGCCCGCTTTCTGCATAGCTGCTGACAAGGTCCGCGTATACCTTGTCCAAATCGACAAGACGGCCGTCTGCAGCGGTGACAATATAGTTTTTTTCCGACTGCCGGACATAACGCAAAGAGGCGGTTTTTCCATCTTCGTTGAGCACATAATATGGCTTCAGGTCGAGGGTAGAGCGCAGCAGCCCGGATGCCGCTGCTGCTGTGGTGGCACTTTCGGCCGGGGGGAGCCCGGGCAGGATGGATGAATAACTGTCATCTCGAATATACTGGGTGACCGCAAGGTCATCCGGGCGTACCTGTACGCGTATATCTACGGGGGAAGGCAGGCCGTTAAACAGCAGATTGCCGGTAAAAACCAGCGTGTCGGTTTGTCCTGCGTTGGAAGAGCCGAGTTGGACCGACTCTCCTGCGCCCATCAGACGGTCGGCAAAGGACTGTGCAGCGGCGAGCGCCTGTTTGGGATCTGCCTTGGGAAAGGCGGCGTCAAGCCCCCAAAAGCGCCGGTTGCCGCTGTCACTGATCCGGAGGTGATAAGAATAGACCTTGCCGTCCTCTCCAGCGGTTACGGATATTTCGCCCGCATGGCTGGACCAGGAAAGATCCCAACGCGGGGAAAGCGCGTTGTCGTTGACATCTCCGTTAAATTCTGCTTCTCCGTCCAGCTGCTGCAGCAGGGCGTCGACGGGCAGCGCTGATTTGACGGCCTGTGTCACTGCTGCTAGGCGGGTGTCCAACGTATCTGCGGCAGCTGCGGGAGCTGCGGGAGCAGGCTGCGCCGCCGCGTATGCCGGCATGCCTGCAGCGGTGAGCACGGACAATGCGAG
>CANPPM010000123.1 GCA_947575935.1 uncultured Butyricicoccus sp.
GGATAACTGGGCCAACGCGTTCTGCAAGCGGGCGATGGATATTGGCGGCGCTCTGCTGCTGATTTTGCTGACCTCCCCGGTCATGCTGTTGTGTGCCCTGGGGGTCAAGCTGACCTCGCCGGGGCCGGTGATTTTCTGTCAGAAACGAGTTGGGCGGGATAAAAAAGAGTTTTTTATGTATAAGTTTCGCTCTATGCGCGTCAATAGCAAGCAGGACTGTGGCTGGAGCAGCGACCAGGACAGCCGCAAGACCCGGTTTGGGGCATTCCTACGCAAATGTTCGCTGGATGAGTTCCCCCAGTTTTTCAATGTGCTGAAAGGGGATATGAGTTTGGTCGGGCCGCGTCCCGAGGTGCCGTATTTTGTGGAGCAGTTTAAAGAGGATATCCCCTTGTATATGGTGAAGCACCAAGTGCGGCCGGGCATTACCGGTTGGGCGCAGGTCAACGACCTGCGGGGAGATACCTCGATCAAAGCGCGTGTGGAGCACGATATTTATTACATTGAGCATTGGAGCCTGCTGTTTGATCTGAAGATCCTGCTGATGACCGTCTTTAAGGGGAAGTTTTTGAACAGCGAGCAGCTGGTTTGACCGACAGGAGGGAATCCGAAGATGTCCAAAATTCTGTTTACTGCCTCTACCTGGTCTCATATCCTGCACTTTCATCTGCCGTATTTACAATATTTTGAGCAGCAGGGCTGGACGGTTCACGCCGCGTGCGGGGGCGCGCCGGCCTTTGTGCCGCATGCGGCCGAGATGATTCCGCTGCCGCTTGAGAAATCGATGACCTCGCCGGGGAATCTGCGCGCGGCGGCCATTCTCCGAAACAGGATTGCGCGCGAGGGGTATGACTTGATTACCACCCATACTTCGTTGGCGGCATTTTTTACACGTCTGGCGGTAAAGGGGCTGCGGAAGCGTCCGCCGTTGGTGAATATGGTACATGGATACCTGTTTGATGATCAAACCCCTTACATAAAACGCAGGTTGCTGCTGGCAGCAGAGCAATGGACGGCCCCAGAGACCGACCTGCTGTTGACGATGAACCGCTGGGACTATGAGCTGGCCGCCAACCTCCGTTTGGGGGGACGGGTGGCCGAGGTTCCGGGGATTGGCGTTGACTTTTCGCGTTTTTCCAGGCTTCCGGCAAGGGATGCCGCACGGAATACCCTCTGCCTGCCGCAGGACGCATTTGTCCTGCTCTATGCCGCGGAATTTTCAAAGCGGAAGAGCCAGCAGGTGCTGCTGCATGCCATACGGGGGCTGCCGGATCGGGTGATATTGGTGCTGGCCGGGTCGGGTACGGAACAGCCGGCTTGTGAACGGCTGGCGGCGGATCTGGGCCTGCAGGGGCGCGTCCTGTTTCCGGGGTATCAGCAGGAAATGCCTGTGTGGTATGCAGCGGCGGATGCAGTTGCTGCGGCCAGCCGCAGCGAGGGCCTGCCGTTCCATGTGATGGAGGCAATGTATGCGGGCCTGCCTGTCATTGCCAGTGCAGTCAAGGGGCATACCGATTTGATTGAGGAGGGAAAAACAGGGCTGCTTTATCCGTATGGGGACAGCGCCGCCTGTGCTGCACAGCTGCAGCGGCTTCTGGATATGCCGTCCCTTCGCGCAGCGCTGTCGGGGGCGGCAAAAGAATCTGTCGGCCGCTTTGCATTGGATGCCGTTTTTCCGCAGGTGCTGGCGCAATATTGTTCTTTACTCCCGGTTCATACGGACGGAGAGGGGAAGAGCGGTGTTATGGAAGGCGCTGTTTGAATACGGGCTTTCAAGATGGCGTTTGACGCGGCCTGGAAAATGGGGATGGAATTTGGCCGCCGGTTTGACACAGAACCCCGGAGGGGATTGCTGGAAGAGAAACGTTTCCGTATGGCGGTAAAAAAGGGACGGTTTGTGCGTATGGAGAATTTTCAAGCGATCCCTTGCCAAAACATTGCAAATATGTTATATTTATTGTACGAAAGATGGGGGGCGGCCCGGCACGAGTCATGGCGGTCTAATTGTTTCGCGGGCCGCTGCAGGCTTGGCGGCGTGCTGCCGCCGGCAGGCTGAAACCGCGCTCTGATATTTGGAAAGGAGGAACCTTTCTCTTGCAAAGAAGAAAATTATTGAAAATTGCGTTGGCACTTGTCTGTGCCGTCTGCCTTGTCGTGTTGGGATTGCGTGCGCTTGACCTGCGTACCGGCCGTGAAAGTTATGCCAAAGCGCAGGAATTGATTGAGCTTCCGCAGATAGAGGAAAAAAGGATTTCTGCCGCTTCTGACGCAGCGGCCGGCGAGCAGGCCAGCCCCCTTGCGGAGGCGCTCGCAGGGATCGACATTTCAGTCCTAAAGCAATACAACCCTGATGTGATTGGATGGATTTACATACCAGATACCATAGTTTCCTATCCTCTGCTGATTGGTGTAGATAACCAGCAGTACCTTCGGCATACTTGGCTTGGCGAATACAGTACGATGGGTTCGATTTTTATGGAATGCAACTCCGAGCCCGATTTAAGTGATTTTAATACAATTGTTTATGGCCATCGGATGCGCGATATGTCTATGTTTGCCATTCTGCAGTATTATGACCAAAAGGAGTATTGGGAAGCGCACCCAAGTGTTTTTCTGGTCAATGACGAGGGTGTTTGGCGCTATGATATTTATGCCGCTTATGAGGCCGGTGTGCGTGCGCCTGCCTACGAGCTGTGGGTGACCGACCCAGAGCGACAGGCCGCTATCATCCAGTACGGTGTCGAGCATTCAGAGATTGATACCGGGATCCATCCGGCTCCGGGGGATCAGATCCTGACGTTGTCGACCTGCCCAAGCCGCGGTACGGCTACCCGCTGGATTGTACAGGCGGTCCTGGGGGACACATTCCGGACAGAGGGAATGGATGTAGCCCAATATGTGCAGATCGGATAGAAAAGGTGCTGTCCGTCAGGATTCTGACGGACAGCACCTTTTCTTTTGCCGTGACGAGTCATATCATGGGGGCTGTCAGAGTATGGCTAAAAATCATCTGCAGGGGGGATCAGTATTCTTTTCGGGCTGCGGGACAGGCCCCTCCCAAAGGCAGCGCGACAGATCGACGCAGCCATCCGGCCGGAAGGGGATCCGTTCGGCGGACAACAGGAGCCGGTGGGTTTCTTTGCCGCCGGGGAGAAAGGCATCGGAAAGGCCGCCCAGGCGGTTCACCACACGATGGCAGGGAACATCGGCCGGGGCGGCGTTCATCGCATAGCCAACGACCCGCGCTAGGCGAGGGTTGCCCAAAAACCCTGCAATCTGGCCATAGGTCGCCGTTTTTCCGGCGGGGATTTGCCGCACAAGCGCATAAATGCGGCAAAAGGTATTTTCATTCATTTTTGCTTCACCACATGATATAAATAAGCCAGCGTACCCATCTGCAGAATTAGATAAAAGATTGTACAGGCGAGCAGGACCATCAGCCAAGGCTCAGGATGGAAGAGTGACAGTAACAGTGCAAACACGAACATGGCGATTGCTGCCGCGCTGTAATAGGGGATTGCGAGCCGCCGGGAAAGCAGTTCCAGTTGCGCCTTGTTCAGCCCAAGGACGGATAGATCCAATGAACCAGGATGGTACGGATCGTATGCCGAGATTGCCTTGCCGCAGCCCAGCAGCATGCCTGGCAGAAACAGCATGGTAAAGATGCGCATACGGCAGCGCCTCCTTTCGAGTGACCGGAATGATTATTCTGTGAAAGGCATGGAAGAGAGGCCGGACAGAGGCTGGTAGTGAGGGAACCTGTTTTGCAGCGGAGCCTTGTTGGGCGCTAGACCTTATCCGTCCAACACACCGGGGAGGAACTGCGCAAGGGCGCTGGCGAGGGTGGCATGTCCTTCTGCTGAGAGGTGGATGCCGTCTGCGCCTGGACCGGTGACCTTGCCCGCATCAAAGAAATGGACGTTCATGCGGCAGGCTAGTTCCCGGTAAAAGGCCGACAGCTGATACGATGTCTGGACACTCTCCGCATTAAACATAAACCGCATGCCGCCCCGGGACAGGGCTTCTGCATCAATCGGCGGCGGTGCGATGAGCAGAACAGCCGGGGCGTGCCGCAGGTGGAGCAGTGCAGGCGACTGCACCAGTTCGATTAACGCCTGCATACCCTCGGTAATTTCGGCCGCGTGCGCGCGGAAGCGGTTTTTGCAGTCGTTTGTGCCCAACATCAGCAGTACAAGGTCAATCGGGTCATGCGTTTTCAGTGCGACCGGCAGGTGGGTCAGCCCGCGGCGGCCGGATCGTAGATCGTCGTCAAAAACGGTGGTGCGGCCCCCCAGCCCTTCTTCCAGAATGCAGTATCCGGGCAGCGCGGCCTGCAGGCGCGAGGTCCAACGGACACCGCGCGGATAGCGTTGACTGGTCAACGGGTCATAACCCCAAGTGTTGGAATCGCCAAAGCAAAGGATCGTTTTCATGGGTCAGCTCCTTTTTCAGAATTCGCTTTACAACGGGAAGGCCAGTGGCTGACGGAAGGATTTCCCACTGCATGTTGTCTGATTTTGCAAAAAACGGGCGAAACAGGGTGGGAAAGATTCTGTCAGCAAGGAATGCCAAACAGACGGCAGGCATTTTCTGTGGTGACCGCTGCAACAGTTTCCAGGGGGATGCCTTTGATCTCCGCAATGGCCTCAGCCATGCGGTAGACATATAGGGAGGAATTCCGCTTGCCGCGGAACGGCGCGGGGGACATATAGGGCGCGTCGGTCTCGATCATCAGGCGGTCAAGCGGGACGCTGCGCACGACCTCCGCTGCTTTTTTTGCATTTTGAAAGGTCAGAACGCCGGTGAAGGAAAGGGAATACCCCAGCTCGAGCAGCCGGGCGGCAGTTTCAACACTGCCCGCATAGCAGTGGAACACTCCGTGGACCTGCGGATACTGTTCGGCAATGGTCAGGCAGTCGAGGTGCGCGTCGCGGTCATGCACGATTACCGGCAGCCCTAACCGTCCGGCCATACGCATCTGTGCACGAAAAAATGTCTGTTGGCGTTTGCGCTCGTCGGGATCCCGGCGCCAGTGGTAGTCAAGGCCGATTTCCCCGATGGCGCGTACTTTGGGATGGCCCGCAAGGGCTTCGATCTGTTCCAGCGCAGTTTCGACCGCAGGGTCGGGCACGCCGTCTATATTTTCGGGATGATAGCCGACAGCGGCATAGACATGCGGATAGGTTTCCGCATAGCAAACCGCCTTACGGCTGGACTCAAGGTCGCAGCCGGGATTTAAAACCATACCAACCCCGTTTTCGGGCAGGGAAGATAGCAACGCGTCACGGTCTGCGTCAAAACGATGGTCGTCATAATGGGCGTGGGTGTCAAAAAGCATGATAGATTTCCTCCTCGGGGATCATACCGTACCGGCTTCCTGCTCAAAAACAAGTTCAATGGCTTCCAACATTCCATTTGTACGCATTTCCAATGGGACGGCGGCGACAAAACGCCAACCTGCGGCGGCGCGTCGGTCAATGATCTCACGATATCTGTCTGCTGACAAGCCGAAACCGCCGAGCGGGCTCCAGCCACTGTTGTTCATTTCGACCCTTTCGTAGGAATATCGATAGTTCATTCTGGGACCTCCGGTTTTTGAAAGGATGGGATCAGGAAACTGTCTGCGCAGGACAGGAATGCTGCCGTTGGAACAGTCTGTGCAGCTCCGTTTCTTTGCAAAACCGACCAGACCGCGCTTGTTTCGGCGGTCTGGTCAGCAGAATAGGCGGAGGGGGCGGCATCCGCCCCACGCCGGGGAGCGGCGTACAGGGTTCCACCGTACGGAAAAGAAGTTGTTTTTGGCGGCTGTCGTGCGGCGGGTCAGCAGAGTTTGCAGCCGGCGGGTACTTCGTCGCTAAGCATGATGAGATGGAGTTCCTCACCTGCGCCGGTGTCGCGGACTGCGGACAGCAACATACCGTTCGACTGTTGCCCCATCATCTTGCGCGGCGCAAGATTGGTGCATGCAACCAGCGTTTTTCCCACCAGCTCTTCAGCTTTGTAATGCATGGCGATGCCTGACAGGATTTGACGCGGTGTTCCGCTGCCGTCGTCCAGCTGGAATTTCAGCAGCTTTTCACTTTTCTTAACGTTTTCGCAGGAGAGCACCTTGCAGACGGTCATTTCGACCTTGGCAAAGTCATCAATTGTAATAACGCCGGGGACTTCGGTGATCTTTTCAGCCTTTTTTGCATCTTTGGAAGCAGCTTTTTGCTTTTTTTCCTGCTCGGTTTCAATTTCCTTCAGCATTTTCGGGATATCGATGCGACCGAACAGGATGGAAGCCTCGCCGACGCTGCTGCCAGGAAGCATCCCGTCAAAGGCGTGCAGGGATTCCACACCGCGGTTTTCAGTGTTCAGCTGTGCAAAAATTTTGTCAGAGGTTTCCGGCAGGAAGGGTTTTAACATCACTGCGGCAAAACGGATGCTTTCAAGCAGATGGTAGAGTACCGTACCCAAACGACCGCGTTTGCCCTCGTCCTTGGCCAGTGCCCAGGGCAGCGTCTCATCGATCTATGTGTTGGAGCGGCGCCGCAGGGTGAAAATTTCGTCGATTGCATCGGCGACCCGGAGGTCGTTCATCTTTGCTTCGACCTTGCCGGGCAGTGCGAGCGCCAGTGCCCGCAGCTCGTCGTCGACCGCTTCGGATACGTCGGGGCTGCAGATCGCGCCGTCAAAATATTTGTGGCTCATCGCAATGGTGCGGTTGACCAGGTTGCCTAATACATTGGCAAGGTCGGCGTTGATGCGCTCCATCATCAGTTCATGCGTGATGGTGCCATCCTGCGCGAAGGGAATTTCATGCAGAACATAATAACGCACTGCGTCTACCCCGAACCAGCGGACCAGGTCGTCCGCATAAATGACGTTGCCCAATGATTTGGACATCTTGCCGTCGCCGACCAGTAGCCAAGGATGCCCAAATACCTGCCGGGGCAACGGTTCGCCCATTGCCATCAGGAAGATCGGCCAGTAGATCGTATGGAAGCGGATAATATCTTTACCGATCAGATGCACGTCAGCAGGCCAGTATTTTTTATAATGCGCGTCATGGTTTCCGTCCGGATCATAGCCGCAGAAGGTGATATAGTTGGAAAGCGCATCCAGCCAGACATAAGTTACGTGCTTACTGTCAAAATCAACCGGAATGCCCCAGTCGAATGAAGTGCGTGAAACACACAGATCCTGCAGGCCGGGTTTGAGGAAATTATTGACCATTTCGTTTTTCCGGCTTTCCGGCTGAATAAACTCCGGATGCGCCTCGATGTGCGCCATCAGCCGGTCGGCGTATTTGCTCATACGGAAAAAGTACGCCTCTTCTTCGGCCTCGGTCACTGCGCGGCCGCAGTCAGGGCATTTTCCGTCAACCAGCTGGCTTTCTGTCCAGAATGATTCACAGGGCGTGCAGTACTTGCCCTTGTAGGCCCCTTTATAAATCTCGCCCTGATCATGCAGTTTGCGGAAAATGGTTTGTACTTTTTTGACATGCATGGGGTCGGTCGTGCGAACAAACCGGTCATAGGTTGTGTTCATCAGATCCCAGATTTCCTGGATCTGTCCTGCCACGCCGTCAACGTATGCCTGTGGGGTGATGCCTGCCGCCTCAGCTTTTTGCTGGATTTTTTGACCATGCTCGTCCGTACCGGTCTGAAAATAAACGTCATAACCCGTCATGCGTTTATATCGTGCGATTGCATCTGCTAATACAATCTCATAGGTATTGCCGATGTGCGGTTTGGCCGAGGTATAGGCGATTGCTGTCGATATATAATAGGGCTTTTTTTCCATCTGGATTCCTCCATCCTTTATAAATGCTTATGCCTCTTCTTATGATATCCAAAAATCGAAGGAAAATCAAGTGCTTTGCAGAAAAAAGCGGCGCTTCCATCCGGTCATGGGTGTGCTGGCCGGACGGCCGGTGCGACGCTCGTTTTCTTTGCCCTATGGTGCGGAAACACGCCGCGTTAAGTTTGTAAAATTTTTTCGAAACAGGGCTTGACTTTTTTGATTTGCTTCGGTATAATAAAAAAGTCGTTGAGAGACGAAAACGCGAGTGTGCTGGAACTGGTAGACAGGCACGTTTGAGGGGCGTGTGCTCATAAGG
>CANPPM010000124.1 GCA_947575935.1 uncultured Butyricicoccus sp.
GCGCAGCGGCTTGCCGTCCAGGTAGATTTCCCCCTCGTAGCTGCCGTAGGGATGATATCCGTGCAGGATCTTCATCAATGTGGACTTTCCTGCGCCGTTTTCCCCGCAGATGGCGTGCAGCTCGCCTTTTTTTACCCGGATATCCATATCCTCCAACGCGGTCACATTTCCGAACCGCTTGGTAATCTTCCGCATTTCCAGAATATATTCCTCTGCCATCGCTTCCTCCTTCCGACGCTCACGTCTTCATTTTTTCTTTCATCGTATCCAGCAGGACCGCCAACAGCAGAATTGCACCAAGCGCCGTGTTCTGATAGCCAGGCGGTACGTTCAGCGAACGCAGCGCAAACTGGACAACCGTCATAACCGCAGTGCCAACGAGGCTGCCTGCAATCGTACCGCGTCCCCCGTACACGCTGCACCCGCCAATAACCGTACCCGCATTGACATAAAACTCATACTTGCTGCCCGTGCTCGGCGGAATCGCGCCATAGGTCAGGATAAAACAAATTGCGCATAACGCCGAAACAAAACCCAGACAACCGAAGAGAATCACCTTTACCCGCGCCTCACTGATGCCAATTTCTTTCGCCACCTCTACGTTGTTCCCGATAATATAGGTCGACCGCCCAAATTTCGTGTATTTCAGAACAATGTGTCCGATCACCGCCAGCACAAGCAGCACCCAGATGCTGATAGGCAATCCGGCAATCATATTGGGGATACCGGATGCAGCTACCGCCGCCGAACAGTCAATCGACGCTTGATTGGAAAGCACCCAAAAAATGCCTTTATATGCAAAGCAGGTCCCAAGGGTCGCCATAAACGCCTGAATTTTCAGTACGCCGTGCAGGAATCCGTTGATCAGCCCCAACACCGTGCCAAGCGCCAGTGCGACCGCTACGCCTCCCCAGAACGAAACGCCAAAATCACGCATCATAATCGCCGCCACACAGCCAGACAGGGCCACCGTATTGCCAAGCGACATATCAAACGCCTTAGAAACCATCAGAAAAGTCAGCATCACGCCGCAAATGGCATAAAACGAATATTGCTTGAGAATAGAAACCAGGTTATCAACGGTCAAGAAAGAAGGGTTGATGATGGAGGTCACCGCAATCAGGACCACCAAAACATAAATTGTGATCATTTCCGAGCGCAGCAGCAGCTCCCGCAAGCGGGGGAGTTGGCTGCCCTTGTTCGCTTTCACCAGCAAATCAGCATCTCCTTTCCGCCAATCGTCATTGCCCAAGAGCCTTTACATAGGCCGCGTTTAAAATATCACGCGGTACGCGCCCCCCGGCAAGGTCACAGATATTATCGAGCGCCCGCCCGCCGGTGGTCAGTTCGGTCTGATCATCCCAGCCTGCAGCGTGCGCCGTCATTACTACATTTGGCAGCTGCAGCAACGGACTGTCCGGCGACAGCGGCTCTTGCTCGAACACGTCAAGCCCAGCCCCTGCAATCGTCCCATTGCGCAGCGCCTCGATCAGATCGGCCTCCCGCACAATACCGCCCCGACTGGTATTCAGCAAGATCGACGCCGGCTTCATGCGCCCCAGCATCTGACGATCCCAAAGCCCCTCTGTTTCCGGGGTTTTTGGCACATGAAGGCTGACAAAATCGGATTGTGCAGCCAACTCCTCCAGAGAAACCGGCTCCGCACCCAACCGCCGTATCTCTTCGGGCGGAACCGCCGGGTCAAACGCCAAGAACCGGCATCCAAAACCCGCCATACAGGCCATGAATCCCCGGGCAATGCTGCCAAAACCAACCAGTCCGACCGTTTTCCCCTGCACGCTTGTACCAACTGGGCCAACATCCCACCGCCCAGCCCGCAGCATGCGGTCATAAAAAGGAACGCAGCGGGCGGCCGACAGCAGCAGCGCCATTGTCATTTCAGCAACCGGCCCAGCCATCGTGCCTGCCGTATTGGTTACAGCGATGCCAAACCGCGATGCCGCCTCAAGATCTACCTTATCATAACCTACGCCAAACCGGGCAATAATTTTCATACGCCCCGTCTCCCAGAGCGTTTCCAGCAACGGTGCGTCATATACGTCGCCGCCTGCAATCACCGCATCGCAATCCAACAGCCGCGCGGCCCTCGCCTCACCCTCTAACGGTCCGAGAAAAACCGGTTCAAAGCCTTTTTCCCGGATCCGTTCCTGTAAGCGAAACATTTCATAATCACCGCGCGCCTCAATCGTCAGCGCAACCTTCCATTTCATCAGCAACCCACCTTCTTTTGTCCGGCGAAAAACGAAGCTACTCATTAAAACGTTTTTCTTTTATTCCTCCTGAATTAGGCTTTTCTTTTTTTTGATAAACCCGTAAAAAACCGCAAATTTTATCGGAAATCAGAAGAGTTGTTTCATTTTTTCTTCTGCATGCTGGAATTATAGCACGCCAGAATGACATTTGTCAACAAGAAAATCGTTTTAACTTCAAAAACGGCAATTTTTACAGTTTTTTTCTTTCTTTTTTGTTCAAATTCGCATATTTTATTTTACAATCTAAAGAAAACGTTTTTCTTTCAAAAAATTCCAATTTTCCTTTGATTCACAAAAATCCCTCTGTATTCGGCTTATTAAAACATCAAAATCGACTTAATATCTAAAAATTTCCATTCGTTATGAAAACCCTCCAACGCTCCTTTTCCGGACGCTGCTCCGTTATTCATACAGGAAATATCCCGCTACACGCTTTGTTTGCCTCTTGACGGAAGATGAACTGTAGTATATACTGTATCTATGCAAATCAAGAAAACGTTTTAACGAAGAGGTGATTACAAGCATGAGAAAAGGAAGGGTAACCATCAAGGACGTCGCCCTGGCAGCGGAGGTCAATCCTTCTGTTGTCTCACGCATTTTAAATCACGACAAGACACTGGTGGTCCGTCCTGAAACCCGCGAACGGGTTTGGGACGTTGTGCAGCAGATGGGCTACCATCCCAACGCCACTGCCCGCAGCCTGCGAACCCGAAAAACCCGGCTGATTGCGATTGTCATTTCTGGGTTCCTCGACCCCTATTTTGCACTCATTCTGGAAAATGCAAACCGGGTAGCCGACCAGCGGGGATATGTCGTTGGCGTACTGTCCACCGAGTCTGATGAGCAGAGGGGGGCAAAATGTTTGGAAACCATTTTTGATACCGGCATGGCTGGGGCTGTGCTGGCCTCCTCCTACATTGAGGAATCCACCCTCGCACGGATCCGCCATTCTGACATTCCAATGGTACTTCTGCGCCGCAATGCCTGGGAATTTGGCAAAATGAGCATTATGGAAGACGAAAATAACGGCGCCGCGTTGGCAATGGAGCACTTGATTTCCCTGGGACACCGGCGCATCGCGCACATTGCGGGCAGTCTGTACTCCCGCTCCGGTCTGAAACGGTTGGAAGGCTACCGCAAAGCGCTGCACATCCACGGGCTCCCCTATCGGGCTGAATATGTACAGGAATCCGACGAAGCACAATGGAAACTTGGCGTTGGACAAACCCGGCTTGACGGCTATCGCGCTATGCTGCGGCTACTTGACCTGGACGAACGACCAACCGCTGTCTTTGCCTTTAACGACACCATCGCGCTCGGCGCGGTCGATGCAATCTTAGAACGAGAACTTCGCATCCCAGAGGATATTTCCATTATCGGATACGGCAACACCATGTCCGAGTTTAATTTCCCCAAACTGACCACTGTAGATGGTCAGATGGCACGCATCGGCGCATTGGCCGCCGAAATGCTGATAAATGCCATCGAATCGGAGAACGGAGAATACGAACACGAAGAAATCCTCATACAGCCCGAACTGGTCGTCCGCAAAACAACGGCCCCGCCGCCAGAACTATGACGCTATGTAAGCTCCACCGCCTTCGACCCCAGCAAAAACAAAAAGGAACTGCCTCAACATGATTTTGAGATCATATCAGGACAGTTCCTTTTTCGTATAACTTAAACGTGCTTCCATCCCCATGTGCTGCCCCTCATTCCTAGCTTGCCGCTCTTAACAGGGACGCATCATTAACTGTAACGGCGCTGCCCCCAGAATCCGAAACAACCGAATCCAAAATCTTCAATCGCAGTTCGTATGCATTATAAAACACCCGGCTCAAAAAAACGTTTGAATGTTCAAAAAACAAGCGCCCCAAAAAGAATAGGAGTGCAAATAGCCTTACGACTATTTGTACTCATATCACCCTATCCTGAAAAACCAAAATCCACGCCGCCGGGTAACTCCGGTAGACAATTGACGTTTTGATTTCGAACGATGCTCTATGTTGATTCAAGATTTACCGTTTGAATGACCGCACCTATATCATCTTTCTCAACCGTCGCCTCAGACTTTTACAGCGCCTTCCCTGATATTTCCGGAGCGCTCTTTCCGATTACTTTCCACTGCTGGAAAACCACGTCAAATCTCCATAATAATCGGCAGAATCATCGGGCTGCGCTTGGTTTTACGGAACAAATAATCACTGAGCGCACTCTTTATCGCACCCTTGATGCCGTTCCAATCGTGTACCCCTTCATCCAGGCAGACGTCCAACGCAATCTGGCACTGCGTACGCAGTTGCTCCATCAAATCCTCGGCTTCCTTCACGTAAATAAATCCGCGCGAAACAATATCAGGCCCCGCAATCACAACGCCGCTGGTGGAATCAATCGTCACCACTACGACCAACAGGCCATCATCTGCCAGGTGACGGCGGTCCCGCAGAACGGCGGCGCCGACGTCTCCAATTCCAAGCCCATCGACAAAGACTTTGCCCGAGGGTACCACGCTGCCCAAGCGCGCGCCGCGCTCCCCAATCTCAACCGGACGGCCGATCTCGGTGATCAGCACATTCTTGGGGGAAACGCCCATCTGACGCGCCAACTCAGCGTGCTTGCGCAACATACGATGTTCGCCATGCACCGGAATGAAATATTTTGGCCGGCACAACCCCAGCATCAGCTTCAGCTCCTCCTGGCAAGCGTGCCCGGAAACGTGAATGGCAGCATTGCGGTCATAAATGACCTCTGCCCCCAGCTTATACAGCTCATCAATCATGCTGGAAACCGACTTTTCATTGCCAGGGATCGCAGAGGCGGCGATCAGGATACGGTCCCCGCTGGTGACTTCAACAAATTTGTGGCTGCCATACGCCATTCGATAGAGCGCAGACATTGTCTCCCCCTGCGAACCGGTCGACACAATGCAGATCTTGCTGCGCGGATAGCGTTTCATCTCGCCGATATCAATCATAACCTTATGATCATCGTGCAGATAACCCAACTCTAGCGCCAGCTCAGAGATATTTTCCATACTGCGGCCGCAAACGGCGACCTTACGCCCATGCTTGGCAGCCAGATCCATAATCTGCTGTAGGCGCGAGACATTCGATGCAAATGTCGCAACAATGATCCTCTGCTCACAGCCCGCAAAATAGCGGTCAAGCGAACGGGCAACCGTCTGCTCACTGGGCGTATAGCCAGGGCGCTCCACATTCGTCGAATCGCTCATCAGCGCAAGCACGCCCTGCTTTCCCAGCTCGCCAAAGCGGCATAAATCGATCATTTCTCCCTGCACTGGGGTCAGGTCGACCTTAAAATCCCCTGTATGAATCAGCGTCCCCAATGGCGTATGAATGGCAAGCGCAACCGAATCGGCAATCGAGTGGTTTGTGTGAATAAACTCTACCGTAAAGCAACCCAGCTTAATTGTCTGCCCAGCCTTGACCGTATTCAGCCGCACTTTCTGCGGCATACGGTGCTCTGAAAGCTTCACATTAATGATGCCCAGTGTCAGACGGGTACCGTATACAGGCGCATTGGCCTCCCGCAGCACATAAGGAATCGCACCTATGTGGTCCTCATGGGCATGGGTGATCAGGTAGCCCCGCAGCTTAGACAAATTTCGCTTCAGGTAAGTGGTATCCGGAATTACAAGATCGACCCCCAGCATATCGTCATCCGGGAAGGCCAGTCCGCAGTCTACCACAACCATATCATTGCCGAACTCGATCACCGTCATGTTTTTGCCAATCTCATTCAATCCGCCCAGCGGGATAATCTTCAGTTTTTCCTTCATATAAAGCGATCACTTTCCTTTATTCCTGGGATTCCGAAAGCACAGGCACAAACGCAGCAGCACAACCTCGCTGCAGCACATCGCGGCCCGATCCGATAAAGAATCTCGGCGGGAACAACCCCACCCAACGACAGGCGCATGAAAGCGGCTGCCGCCCCAGCCTGTTAATCCAGATCCTAAAATTTTCTGAACCGGCGCCATTCAAAGTAGCCGGCTTCTATATCACGCCTGCAACCGGCACGCGAGACGTGAGTTCCCCGGCGTGTTCCAACCGAATCTGCTGCAAGCAATTGTTATTAGGATACCACACTTTTCCTGCTTTGTACAGCTTTTTTTGCGAATTCCTATCAGACACTGAATTTTGTGATTTTGCGCGTGCATAATCGGCAAAATAAGACAGGAACTGCGTGCTGTACAGCCTTCGGATCATCAAACTCTTCCCGCTCCGCCGCTTTCATCCATCCAACAAGTTTTTGTGCTTCCTTATAGGGAATGCTTTCCACACCGATATTTCTGTCCTATAGCTTGTCAAACCGCTTTTTTTTTGGTATACTATTGAAAAATATGCACCTGTATGGCAAGCTTGATCCATAACCCTGCACCTTCCCGCAAAGGGGTGGCATGCCTCATCCCCGAGGACGTATCGGCCCTACCGTAAGCCTCGTATCTTCCCCCAGGCTACTTGCAATACAGCGTGCGCAAAATATGTTTTGAGGACCGGCAGCATACACAGCGGTAAACGCTGCTTTTTAAATAGAACTTTTCCGCCGAAACCCTAGCTGACTACAAAAAACACTGACATAGCGGAAAAAACGCCGTCTGAATATGCCAGTAATTTTCAAAAGCGGGCCAAAACCGGTTTCATATCAGCAACATGCTGCATCCCTGACCCGATTAGATTATAAAACTGGTTTTAACGATAAAGAAAGGAACGGGCTTCAGCCTCCCTGGGTGACAAACAATGCAAATACACGAATCTGCGGAAGATTACCTGGAATCTATCTTAATCCTGGGCCAGCAAAAGGGCTCCGTGCGTTCAATCGATGTGGCACAGTATCTGGGCTTTTCCAAGCCAAGCGTCAGCCGAGCGGTCGGCCTGCTGCGTGAAAACGGCTACCTCACGGTCGACACAGGGGGTTTTCTCAATCTGACCAAAAGCGGGCTTGAAATTGCCGACCGCATTTATGAACGTCATCAATTTATCTCCGCATGGCTAATATCGCTTGGTGTCTCACGCGAAACTGCGTTGCGCGATGCCTGTCGCATTGAACACGCAATCAGTGCGGAATCTTTTGCCGCGATCAAAAAGCACTTTCCGCTAGACCCAGCCTAGCGCCTGTCCGACAATAGACAATATGTCCAAATGCCCGCTTGTTTACCGCCAGACAACGCTGTTATCCTATCCCTAATTTTTAAACAAAACCCAGTCCTTGGAACCGTGCCCGCGACAAGGGATGTTTCTGCTCTTCCTCTCCTAAAAGCCCCTGCAATCTGGTACTCCAAACAACTTCCAAGCCCGCGGATAAAGCCTGCCTGCCCCTGTACAAAACAAAATACAAAAAAGGCCGCCCCAAACAGCAATTGTTTTGAGGCAGCCTTCTTTTTTGTGCTGCCATCCAGACAGCGCAGCCTGTCCCAAAGGCAGACGCAGGCGACAGCGTCAAAGAAAAGCCGCCGCCCATTCGTTCCCCTACAGCGGTCCTATCCGAAAACGCCACTCCAAACGAACCGAACGCTATCGAACGCGCCGTCCCATAAATTTCTGCTCCATCTCCTCGGCGTATACCTGCCCGGCAGTGGCCTCAGCAAGCGCCTCATTCAGCGCCGTCAAACCGCCCACAGGCTGGCTCACTGTCAGCGTCACATCAGCGCCGTAATC
>CANPPM010000125.1 GCA_947575935.1 uncultured Butyricicoccus sp.
TTCGATGAGCGTAATCCGTATCCTGTTGGTTATCACCATGGTTGGTTTCGTCCTGTTCTTCGTATTCCCCATGAACAGCGATTACTTCTGGGTCGCCATCTTGCTGGTGGCAGCTTGCACCATTGGCTATGGGATGCAGGCTACCTGCTGGATTACGCCCATCTCCGAGATTAAAGTACCTATCGCATACCACGGCACTGCAATCGGCGTTTACAACGCGATTGGCTGCATCTCTGACGCATTTATCTACGTGATTACCGGTATGTGGGTCGACAAGTACGGCGATATTACCGGCAACCGGATTTCCTTCGCGTTTATTGGCGGCATGCTGATTTTGTGCATGGTGCTGACATTTGTAGAATCCCGCATGATTGCCAAGCGGCGCAATGCGCTGGGCGGCGTGAAAGTCTAAGGTCTGTTTGAAAATTGGAACCGGTCTGGGCGGCGGTCCTGGCGCCTTCATAACATTGCAGGAATCCTTTGCAATAATTGGGGATTCCTGCGCTGAGAGGGTTTTGTTTGGCAGCGGAGCTTCCCGCCTTTGGCCGCATTCCCGGTCTTGAACAGCAAAAAAATCTTAATGCGATAATTATTTTTAACGGAGGTTTATTATTATGAATTTCAAATTTACAGAAGAGCAGGAACTGATGGTGCAGGCAATTGAAGAGGCGATGACCCGTGAGAATCTGGAACCGTATTTTCAGGATTGTGACAAAAACCATGAGCATCCGGAGAAGTTCTGGGATATTCTGAAGGAATTAGGCTGCTTCAGCATGTTCCTGCCCGAAGAAGCGGGCGGCGACGGCGAGGGCGCGGTTACGATGTTCCTCGTCATGGAAGCGCTGGGCCGCTGCGGCGCGCCGGTTTATCTGTTCTGGGATCACGTCAAGGCTGACGCGCTGCTGGAAAATGGTACAAAGGAGCAGATCGACAAATTTATGCCGCTGTTCTTTGAGGGGCATCCGGCGTATGCACAGGGCTTCTCCGAGCCGACTGCGGGTACGGATCTCTCCAGCAATACCATCCTTACCACCTATACCCGCCGCAACGGCAAGGTTTACATCAACGGACATAAGCACTTTATTTCGGGCGCGCAGGGCAGCGATTATTGCCTGACCTTGTGCAAGAACAGCGACAATCCTGAGCAGCTGACCCTCTGGTTTGTGCCTACCAATGTTCCCGGCTGCAAAAAGGAGCCGATGGAAAAGATGGGCCTCAATATGGAAAATGTCAACGACATCTGGTTCGACGAAGTGGAAATCGAAGAATCCGATATGTTCAGCTTTGAGGGCAACGGCCTGATGGCGACTTCAAAGGGCTTCGACTATGAGCGGCTGATTGACGCCTTTAATGCCTATGGACAGGCGCTGTGCGCCTATGAGGATGCCTGCCGTTATGCCAACCAGCGCGTCGCTTTCGGCAAGGAGATCGGCCGGCTCCAGCTCATTCAGAATCACATCATGCAGATGGCTATGCGCATTTATACCATGCGCGACCTGCTGCTGCATTTTGCATGGAACAAGGACAATGGCTGCCTGAAGCGTGAGGAAGCCTCCATCGCCAAACAGTATTGCTCTGAAGCGGCCAACGAGGTTGTCGACCACGCAATGCAGGTTATGGCAGGGATTGGCTTCTGCGGCAGCCGCGTCAGCCGGATTTACCGCGACCTGCGCATTACCCGTATTTCGGGCGGCACCGGCGAAATCCAGACCTCGATTGCCAGCCGTCAGATTCTCAAGCGCTACCGCTAATCTCCCGCGTTCCTCGCGGACGCGGTTCCATCCTTCTTTCTGCCGGGCGGGGGCTGCGGCTTTCCGTCCGGCATACTCTCAAGCCGGAAGATCCCCCGGCTGCCGGAATGACGATATTTGAAAGGAGTCCCTTGTTATGGATTTTAAACTGAATGACGAGCAGCAGCTGCTGCAGACCATGTTTCGTGAATTTGTAGAAAAGGAAGTACGCCCCATTGCGGCTGAGCTGGACGAAAACGAGCGTTTTCCCGTCGAGCTGATCCCGAAAATGGGTGAAATCGGCTTGCTGGGCATCCCGATCCCCGAGGATCTGGGCGGCGTAGGTATGGGCAATGTTGAATATGTAATGGCAGTTGAGGAGGTCTCTAAGGCCTGTGCGAGCACCGGTGTGACGATTTCAGCGCATACCTCGTTGTGCTGCTGGCCGATTATGGTTTACGGTACCGACGAGCAGAAGGAAAAGTACCTACCGGAGCTTGCCGCCGGCGAAAAGCTGGGCGCCTTTGGACTGACCGAGCCCAATGCCGGCACTGACGCCGCTATGCAGCGCACCACTGCCGAGGATAAAGGCGACCATTTCCTGCTTAACGGCAGCAAGATCTTCATTACAAACGGTTCTTATGCGGATGTTTATGTGGTGTTTGCCATGACCGATA
The DNA here is from genome assembly GCA_947575935.1 of uncultured Butyricicoccus sp. Taxonomy (GTDB): domain Bacteria; phylum Bacillota; class Clostridia; order Oscillospirales; family Butyricicoccaceae; genus QXXE01. The sequence goes on from CANPPM010000125.1 coordinate 2,408, forward strand.
AGTCGGCAGGCAACCGCGGTATCAGCGCGTTTATTCTGGAGAAGGGCATGGAGGGCTTTACCTTCGGCAGTAAAGAAAAGAAAATGGGTATCCGCGGCTCGGCGACTTACGAGCTGATTTTCAACAATGTCAAGGTGCCTAAGGAGAATCTGCTCGGCGAGCTGGGTAAGGGCTTTAAAGTAGCGATGTCTACGTTGGACGGCGGTCGTATTGGTATTGCAGCGCAGGCGCTTGGTATTGCGCAGGGCGCGATTGATGAAACGGTTAAGTATACGAAGGAGCGCGTGCAGTTTGGCAAGAGCATAGCAGCTTTCCAAAATACGCAGTTTATGCTGGCCGAGATGCAGACGCGTGTCGATGCGGCACGCCTGCTGGTTTACCGTGCCGCTGCGCTGAAGGATGCAGGGGAACCGTACTCCTCAGCGGCTGCCATGGCCAAGCTGTTTGCATCCGAGGCGGCGCGTGATGTAACTTGCCGCGCGGTGCAGCTGTTTGGCGGTTACGGCTATACCCGCGATTACCCGGTCGAACGCATGATGCGTGACGCTAAGATCACGGAGATCTATGAGGGCACAAGCGAGGTGCAGAAGATGGTCATCGCCGCCCATATGGGGCTGAAATAAGGGCGCGTTTTTACTGTCTCCGGTCCAAGACCGGGCCGGCGGCGCATCTCAGAGCCCGTGTCCGCAGGCCTCCGCCTGTGGATACGGGCCCCTGTTTTATGCGCACCTCTCGGCGAAAGAAAAGGAGAATTTTTATGGGAGAGATCATTTTTTCGATCTGCATTGGGGGCTGTTTGGTGTTATCCGGCATTATTATGAATGTAGTGCTGGGACGGGAAGAAAAGGGCCTTGGCACAGGAAAGCGGTCTGAATAAAAAGGTTGCGGAGGGTCAAGAGATAAGGAGGCGGGAACTATGAATATTTTCCTGATTAGCGTGGTTGTCAGTATTTTGGTCTATATGGGAGTGGGCCTGTGGGCCGGTCGGTCGGTCAAAAATGTGAACGATTATTATGTCAGCGGACGTAACGCGCCTACCATCCTGATTTCCGGAACCCTGTTTGCGTCCATGCTTTCGGTCAACGGATTCATGGGGGATCAGGGATTTTGTTATACCGGTAATATCACCTCGCTGGTGCTCCTCAATGCGCTGTGCGCCTGCGGATACGTGGTGGGGCCGCTGTTGTTCGGGCGGTATCTGCGCCGTTCGGAATGCGCAACCATGCCCGAGTATTTTGGTGCGCGTTATCAGGATTTCCGCAACCGTCGGATTGCGGGGATCATCACTGTGGTCTCGATCACAGCCTATCTGCTGGCCTCCATCACCGGCGTGGGTATCCTGATGCAGGAGCTGAGCGGGCTTTCTTACGAGCTGTGCCTGCTGATCGCCTGGGCTTGTTTTACGGGATTTACCTTTTATTCGGGCTCCAAGGGCGTGATTCTGACCGATACGATGATGTTTTTGGTATTCCTGTTCGGCTCGGTTTTAGCGGGCATGTATATTTTCCAGGCGCAGGGCGGTATCGGGGATCTGCTGCAGAACCTGATGAATAACCCCAATATTCCGGAAAACCTGCTTGATTATCATGGGAACATTCCCGGTACCGGCGCATCCGACGTTTTCGGCGCCATGATGTATGCGGTCACGATGGGGATCATTTGGCTGATCACGGTGGCAGTATCTCCCTGGCAGGCGGGCCGGAATTTGATGGCGAAAAGTGAGCATGTGACTTTCCGGGCGGGCGCTGTTGCGGCGGTGTGCACAGTGGTGTTTCTGCTGTACCTGAATCTTGCATCTGTGGCGGTGCTGAACCTGAACCCTGGTTTAGAGGATCCGCAGCGCGTGCTGATTTGGGCATCTTTCAATGCCATGCCAAAATTGGTTGGTACACTGATGTTGGCGGGGATCATGGCAGCAGGGCTGTCCTCTGCTTCGACGTTCCTATCGGTGATCGGTTTTTCGGTTACATCGGATATTTTTCCGGTGAAATTCCGGGATGAGCGGCAGCAGCTGCGTACCAGCCGGGGCATTATGTTGGTGGTTGGCGTGCTTGCGCTGGTTCTGTCCTATTTGGGGCTGGGCGGCGTACGCGTTATTTCATGGTTTGCGTCAACCATTATTGCAGCGAGCTGGGCGGTTCCCGGTATTGGCAGCGTAGTCAGCCGGAAGCTGTCGGCAACTGGGGCGCGCTGGTCGATGCTGGCGGGTTTTCTGGGCTTTTTGGTCCCCAAATGCCTGGTGGGCTTCCACATTGCGCCGTTTGACCGGCTGCTGATCAATTTTTTTGATCCGTTTTTTGTCGGGCTGTATTTAAGCTTGGTGTTTGCGGTCGTTGGATCCGTGCGACATCCGGTATCCCAAGGAGAAGCCGACTATCGTTCCCGCCTGCTGGTGCTGCCCATGAGTGAACGCGCCCCGGCCCAATACTGCCGGGACCGGGTATACGGATGGTGTATGGTTGCGGCGGGCGTGCTGACCAGCCTCTTTCTGCTGATTGGCTGGGCACTGCCTTATAACGGTCTGCTTTGAGCGGGCGTCGGCAGGAAAGGAGGAGCGCATGCGCTACCTGAAAAGAGTGGATCCGCGGATTCTGCGGGGGCTGTGCACGATGGGCGGCATCTTGTTGTATGCGCTGGCGCTGGATTTGTTCCTCGTCGGGAACCATATTGCAGCAGGCGGTTTGTCCGGCATTGCGGTTGTGCTGCGGCAGTATCTCCCGCTAAGCGTCGGTTTGATGATTTACATTATGAACGTACCGAGTTTGTTCGCGGCGCTGCGTGTGTACGGAGGGAAATTTACGGTGTGGACCATTGTGGGGGCAACCATCTACTCGGGGATAACCGAGTTGTTTTCGGGCTGTCCCACCCTGACGCAGGATCCGCTGGCAGCAGCGGTTTTTGGTGGAGCGATTTATGGGGTCGGAATGGCGCTGCTGACCTTCGGAAATGGCTCGACCGGGGGGACCGATCTGCTGAGCCGGCTGTTTGTCAAAAAATTCCCTTCTATGAGCGTTGGAAAGATGTGTATTGTGATCGATGGCGCGGTTATCTTGCTGGCTATTTTGTCGTTTGGCAATGTAGAGGTCGGCTTGTACGCCATCCTGACCATTTTCGTCTGCTCTTGTGTGTATTCTAGGCTTCAAACGGGGCTGCATCTGTCTGATTATCACCTCTCATGATGCGCAGGAGGTTGCGGCGCCGCTGATGCAGGCGCTGCAGCGGGGCGTGACGCGACTGAGCGGTACCGGGATGTATGCAGGGCGTGAACGCAGCGTTCTGCTGGTTGCGGTACGGCAGCAGGAGGTGCCGCGGGTAAAAATGTTGCTGCAGAGCCTGGACGAGGAAGCGTTTGTGATGCTTTTGGGTGCAAACGAGATCATTGGGGGGAATTTTAACGTTCATATTTTCCCGGGGCTCCGTCCGTAAAGCGCCCCCTTCAGAGGCCCCGGCGGATGCTGGGGCCTCTGCGTGTGAAAAGAGATGCGTTGCTTCTTGATTTGAGCAGGCGCTGCTGTGTACTGCGCCTCGGTAAATTGATGCCGTCAGGCTGTTTCAGGCTTGCGCGTGTGTTTCATGGACACGCCGCGGGAGAAAGGGCTGTAACTCTTTTTGTGGATGGGAAACCTCGGCGGGCGCTTTTTGACGGTCTAAGGCTGCGGCGGTTGCTGGGGAAGGACCTGGTTTCCCTTTTGAGAAGCTTTGGCAGTGCGGCGGCTTTTCTTTGGCGGCGGACATTTTCTATCGCTTTCTTGACTTTTCTCCCCATTTCTGCTATGATATTCGAGCAGGAAGACAGGAAGGGAGCACAGAAACGCCAACCTGTAATTGAAATTGCCCCTCCGGGCAGAATGGAGATCAAATCGATGAAAACGCGACCTACGATCAAGGATATCGCCAACATGGTCGGCGTATCCCCCACGACCGTATCTTATGTCCTCAATCGAAATACCAACCATAAGATTTCCGACGCGACCCGCGAATCCATCTTGGAAGCAGCGTATAAACTGCAATATGTCCCGAACGGCGCTGCGCGGTCGCTTCGCTATAACAGCAGCCGCTGTATCAGTGTTGCGCTGGAAAAGTCGCTGACGAACACGCGCTTTGGCGCACTGCTGCAGGGGATCCGCAATGGCCTGCGGCGGGAGGGTTACTGGCTGATGCTGTTTGATTTTGACAGCGCGGGATCGTTGTATCCGGATTACTTGGAATGTGTTCTTCAGCGCCGCGCTGACGGTATTATTTATATTTCCTCCGATGGCAGTGATCCCGACCCCCGTTGGCGGGAAGCGATTATTATGAACAGCCTGCCTTTTGTAGCATGCGACTGCTGTCCGCCCGAGCGGGAGATTGCGTCGGTGAGCTTTGATTATGAGCGCGGTGCATTCGAGATTGGCTGCCGCCTGTTTGGCGAGGGGGCAAAGCGTATCCTGTATTGGCGGCCCGACATTCAAACGGATCAGGAACGTTATCGGGAGGACGGCCTGCGGCAGGCGGCGCAGATGTACCCGGCGTCTGCGCTGTCGGTCGCGACGCTGCCATATGGCGCGGCCGGGGATGTGTTGTATCAAGAACGGTATTCGGCGTTCAGCCAGATTTGCAAGCAGTATCTTGCGCAGGACATTGTGCCGCGGATTTCGGCCTTTGAGCCGGGGGATGCGGTCGTATGCAGCTGGGGGATCATGGTTAAGCACCTCAGCGCGGTGCTCAGCGGCGGGTCGCGCCGGATCAAATTGGCAAGTATGTCGGACGCAGAAGCGCCCATGCTGCCCGAACCACGCATCCTGACCAGCAGGCCCCGCTTTCTGCATGGCGGTGAGGAATGCGCGCGGCTGTTGATGCAGCAGATTCGCGGCGAAAAGCTGGACGATAACCGGATTGTTGTTGCTCCAGAGACGCCACAGTATATGGAGCTGTAATAGGAAAGTGCTGGCGTATCCTGGGGCGGTAACGAAGCTTGTGGCCGGCGGCAGGGTAAGACACTATATGTGAGGGTCAGCGCGGCGTAATGCTGCGCCGGCTTTCACAGTTTTCGGACGGTTTAGGTGGCATAGAAAAATGACAAAAAAGACTTGCTTTTTTTGCCGGGTTGTGGTAAAATAAAAAATAGAGGAATTTGTTTAGATATTGGCCGCTTTTTCAACAGTTTTTATTTGCCGGTGTGATGGAATTGGTAGACGTAGTGGACTCAAAATCCACCGCTGGCGACAGCGTACCGGTTCGAGTCCGGTCACCGGCACCAAACTCAGATAATCCGAACCAAATCTTCCCTGTGGGAGATGGGTTCGGATTATTTGTTTATTTTGAGAAATTTGAAGATTCGCATTTCAGAAACGGGTGGTTAAGCGGCCTGCGTCCAAACCGAGAGGGCCAAGGAAGCCGAAAAAAGCGAGGGGGAAGCAAGTATGAAGAAGTTACAGTGCTGCGAGTTCCATATGGACACAGCCTGTGAAGCGTTATGGTTTTCAGATGGGAGCAT
>CANPPM010000126.1 GCA_947575935.1 uncultured Butyricicoccus sp.
ACTGAAAATTTGCAAAAAATAACTTTCAATGCGAATAAAAGGGAGGTATAATATAAATTTTGTATATTGGGATAATGGAGATATTGAAGAAATACAATAATTAAAAGGACATTGCAACGAGATAACGGCGTCGCAATGTCCTTTTTCTATTAAATAAAGAAGGGATAAGAATGACTGATAGCTTTGAATTTAGTTTTAAAGGATTGGAGGAATTGCAATGTGATTTGGAAAGAGCAATCAAAAAAGCACCGGCACAAGCAGAGGAAACATTGGTAGAACTTGCGAAAGAATTTAAAAATTCTGCAAAAGAGAAAGCAAATGCGAAAATGAAACCGCATAAGCGAGAAAAAGATCAAAAAAAGAAAGCAATCGGGAAGAAATGGGGGCATAAATTAGTAGATGATAATTTGGGCGCAACGGTTTTGGTGTGGAATAGCGCAAGACATTTTCATTTGGTAGAAAATGGACATCAGCTTGTGCGCGGCGGTCGGGTTATCGGTTTTGTGCCGGGAAAGCACATAATGGAGAAAACACGGAATGATTATAAAGATATTATACCGGAACGCTTTGAAAAAATGGTAGACGATATTTTAAAGGAGTGTGATTTGAATTAAATTTACAGAGGTTAAAAAAGCGGTCAATGAATTGCTGAAAGGAAGATACCCGCCGCCGCAATATAAAATCTATGGAAAAGAGATCAGGGAGGGGTATGATGTTCCCTGTTTTTTTACAGAGGTTTCGGATAAAGGCAGCCGGGCGGAAACAAAGAATTTTGCAAAAGGCGGCTTTACGGTCAAGATAACATATTTCCAGACGGCAAAAAACGAATTGGATCAGCTTGAAAAGGTGGACGAAATAAAAGACCTTTTCGGGCTGTTTTTTTGTGTCGGGGATCGCAAGCTGACAGTAGGCGAGTTTTCACATGATTATATCGGGGAGTATCAGGATATTTTGCAGATCAGCATTGAAATTGATTATAAGGAAAACACGCAAAAAGAAGACATGGAACCGATAGCAAGGGAAATAGGTGTAAAAGTTACGCAGGGCTAAAAAGGAGACGGAGTATGGCGAAAAACGATTATTTTGTTATTTCATATAGAATTTTAACCTATCTGTATGAGTGTTTTAAGGCGGGAGAAAAACCGAATATTGATTTTTATGGGCCAGACGCATTAAAAATCAATAACGGGTATTGGGTAAATGTCATGGAGAGCCTTTATAACGAAGGCTGCGTCACAGGGATTAAGATTATAAATTCAGCAGGCATACAGGGCATAAAAGCTGTGGATCTTAAGATCACACAGAAAGGAATTGCGTATTTGCAGGAAAATTCATTTATGGAAAAAGCAAAGAATTTTTTGAAAACCGTGAAGGAAATCATCCCGGGAGCGTGAAAGAGGGATACAACGCTGATTATGCAGGAAATAAACGTATAAGTTATATGGAGATAAAGAGGGCAGAAAACATGGCGAGAGATGATTATTTTGTTATTGCATACCGGATATTAGCATATTTGTACGCCTGCTTAAAGGAAGGAAAACCTGCTGATATTTCACGTCTGAATGAAGATTCGGAGGAACTTAATATCAGTTGCAGGTATTGGGAATATATATTCCGGCATCTGTATGGGGACGGTTATATTGAGGGGGTCTCTTTATTGACCGTAGCGGGGCAACAAACACCAGCTGTAAAAATTGAACGCAGCATAATGATAACCCCAAAGGGAATTGAATATTTGCAGGAAAATTCCACAATGGCAAAGGCGAAAAAATTTTTAAAAGATTTTAAAGATATAACACCGTGTTTATAAGGCCGGGGAAAGGAGAAACAAAAAGAATGGGCGCACCAAGTGTTGACGTTAGTTTTATTGAAAAGGGAATATCAGCGATTACAAGGAGCGAGCGGGGCATTGTTATGCTTTGGGTAAAAGATACATTACCGGAACTTGCTGCTAATCCGGTAACAGTAGTGACGGAGAGCGATATACCAGACAGCTTATCGGATATGGCAAAAGAGCAGGTAAAACTTGCCATGATTGGCTATACAAATGCACCGAAGAAGATACTTGTATATTGCATGGGGATTGTGGAAGATACGGAGGCGGAAGCGGAAGCAGTTGACGCCGGATATAAAAAGGCAATGACGGACGCGGAGACGATACGTTTTGATTATCTGGCAATCCCGACGGTGGAAACCGACGGCAAAGGGGAGGATATTGCATCGTGGGTTAAATCTATGAGGGAAAACAAGAAAAAGAAAATTAAGGCGGTTTTGCCGAACACAGCGGCAGACAATGAAGGGATTATTAACTTTACAACCGAAAAGAGCATAAAAACGGACACTGTGACCGGAAAAGACGGTGCAAAAACAATGGTAGATACCGTTTATACGGCGGAAAAGTATTGCGCGAGAATTGCCGGGCTGATTGCGGGAACGCCCATGACAATCGCCTGCACCTATGCGCCTCTGCCGGAGTTGTCGGATTGTACGAGATTAACGGACAATGATACTCCGGTAGACAGGGGAGAGTTTATTGTCTTCTATGACGGTGAAAAAGTAAAAGTGGTAAGGGGCGTCAATAGCTTTGTTACAACAGTTGACGGTAAAGGAGACAGTTTCAAAAAAATTAAGATCGTTGAAGCTATGGACATGATAAATGATGACATTGTACGGACGGCGCAGGACAGTTATTTGGGAAAATACGCTAACACGTATTCCAATAAGTGTCTGTTGATAACGGCGATCAGCAGCTATTTTGCGCAGCTAAAGCGCGATGATATTATAAGCGGCTATTCGGTTGGGCTGGATGCAGAGGCGATTCGGATCTATCTGAAAGGAAAAGGGATACAGGCAACGCTTGAGGATGGCACGACGAAAGACGTCGACGAGTGCAGTGACAAAGAGATTGTTACGGCAGATACCGGGGCGAGTGTATTTTTGACCGGCAGTGTAAAAATATTGGATGCAATCGAAGATATTAAGATGCCTATTTACATTTGAGAAAGAGAGGAAAAAATATGCCGAGAGAATTTAAGGCAGAACAGGTTATAAATGGAACATGGGGAGAAGCATGGCTGGACGGTGAATATCTGGCGCAGGTAACGGCGTTAAAAGCAGAGGTTACGCCGAAGAAAACCGCGATCGCAATGGTGCAGAGGTTACAGGAAGGGCAGAAGATGACCGGGCTGGAACTGAAAGGAGAAATTAAGCTCCACAAAATCAACAGCACGATTATGCGGAAAATGAGCGAATATTTCAAACGTGGTAAGATGATGACCTGTACAATCGTTTCGAACGTAAAGGATCCTGACGCATTGGGTGCGGAGCGCGTGGCGTTATATAATTGCCTTTTCGACAAACTGATTCTTGCGGATTGGGAGGCAGGGAAAATGGGAGAGGAAAGTTACAGTTTCACGTTTGAGAACTGGGAGATATTACAGACAATTTAAACAGGGGAAGCATGAGGCAGAGGGCGCAGGGTGCGCCCTTATTTTTATGTGAAGGAGAATGGAAAAATGAATTTGGTTGAAAAGCTGTTAGCAGTAGACAAAAAGGAGTTTGACAAAATCGAACGGAAAGAGATCCCAAGCGGGCAGTTATCGAAACTTTTGGGAACCGATGCGAAAGTAACGATACAAGCGGTGGAAGGCGATCTTTTCGGCGGATTGTCTGCAAGCGGGTTAAACGACAAAGGGGAGGTTGATTATGGCAGGGCATTTTCAACCAACGCAAAAATTGCAGCGGCGGGCATCGTGGATCCGGATCTGAAAAACGAGGCTTTGTTGAAACATTTGGGGGTTGCGACACCGGCAGACGCGGCAAAGAAAATTTTCAAAGGAGAGATCAATAAGATTTCGACGGAGATTGCAAAGTTGAGCGGTTTCAACGACGAAGAAACAACGGATAAAGAAGTAAAAAACTAATTGAAAGCGATAGAGAGGTAAACATGGATTATCTGCACTATCGCTTTAAAAACTGGAAGCCGTTTGAATACATGAACCTGCCGGAGGGGCAAAAGCGTGTAGCCAGGGCATATATGCGGCAGGAAATAAGAGATAAAGAGAAGCGGAACAAAGAAATGCAGAAAGCGATCGGAGGTGATTGATGTGGGAAGGGTTATCAGTACGGCGATACAGTTTATCGACGGCTTTACAAGACCTTCGAAGGCAGTAATAGACAGTATGCGCAAAATGGGAAATGAGGCGGTAAAAGCCGGAAAACAGATCCAGAACGCCGGCAAGACAATAGCAAATGTCGGCTCCGCATTGACCAAAGCAGTAACCCTTCCGGTCGTGGGAGTAGCAGCGGCGGCAGTAAAAACCGCCGCTGATTTTGAGGCGGCAATGTCGGAAGTTGGAGCGATTTCAAACGCAAGTGGCGAAGATATGGCAAAGCTGTCCGCGAAGGCTAAAGAAATGGGGGCAACAACTGCGTTTTCTGCCAGCGAGAGTGCAGAGGCAATGAAATATATGGCAATGGCAGGATGGAAAACCGCTGATATGACGCAGGGCATTGCAGGCATTATGGATCTTGCGGCGGCATCGGGGGAAGATTTGGCGGCAACGTCGGACATTGTGACAGATGGATTAACGGCATTTGGGATGGCGGCAAAAGAAAGCGGCAGGTTTGCCGACGTTATGGCTGCCACATCGTCTAACGCAAATACAAATGTTGCCCTTATGGGTGAAACCTTTAAGTATTGCGCGTCGACGGCGGGGGCGATGGGATACAGCATAGAGGATATTTCGGTGGCAGTCGGAATTATGGGAAATGCCGGGATAAAAGGCAGCATGGCGGGCACAACCCTAAAAAATACAATAGCAAATCTGGCAAAACCGACAGATTCACAGGCCGAGGTAATGAAAAAGTTAGGCATAAGCCTGACAGACAGCAGCGGCAACATGAAAAGTTTCGCAGAGGTAATGAATAATCTGCGATCATCATTTTCGGGATTGTCAGAAACGGAAAAAGCAGCGGCGGCAACTACTTTAGCTGGCAAGGAGAGTATGGCCGGGCTTTTGACGATTGTAAATGCCAGCGCAGGTGATTTTAATAAACTGACAGCGGCGATCAACGGATCGAAGGGAGCCGCCGGGGAGATGGCGGAGCGAATGCTTGACAATCTAAATGGTCAAATAACGCTTTTGAAGTCTGCCTTGGAAGGGATATTGATAACAATAGGAGACAAACTGTTGCCGCACATAAAAAAGGCGGTTTTGTGGTTTCAGACGGCAGCAGATTACATAAATGGTTTGAGTGATGCGCAGGTAGATAACATTGTAAAATGGGCCGGTATCGCAGCCGCAGTCGGCCCGGTTATATTGATATTTGGAAAAATGGTCACAATGGTTGGAACTGTGCAAAAGACGTGGGGGAGCGCAGTCAAGGTATTTACAAAATTTGGTGGAGCGATAGGGGTAATCACAAGCCCTGCAGGAATAGTGATCGGGGTATTGGCGGCAATCGCATTAGCGGCGTTCCTGATCATAAAGAATTGGGATAAAGTCAAAGGCTTTTTACAGGGTGTTGGGAATTGGTTTAAAAATGCGTTTGAAAAGGCAGGGTTTTCGGTCGAAGGGTTTAAAAACAGGTATACATCGGTCATAACGGCAGTTGGAAAAGGCCGGCAGGTATTGAACGGACTGTTGGATTTCTTTACCGGTGCATTTGCCGGAAATTGGGACAGCGCGGCACAGGAGTTCAGAGACAGTTTAAAAAATATTTTTCCGCCGGATACGGCAGCGGGATTGATAAAGGCATTTGATGCGGCGTTGCCGGTAATTAAGGCGGCCGTATCAGGGACAAAGGCGATGTTCGCCGGGTTTATGCAGGACGCAAAGAAGATATATGGCAGTATAGAGACGGTGTTTAAAGGCATTGGAGAAATATGTAAGGGGATATTCAGCGGCGATGCAGAGACGGCGCTAAGAGGCTTTCAGACGGTGGCAGAAGGCATCGTAGATACCATAGGCAATATATTCAAAGCGAAGATAAACGCAGTCAAAAATTTTGTCGTGGGAGCCTTCGGGACATTTCTGCCGCAGAGCGCTGTTAATAAAATTGCCGGTGCGTTTGATGCAGTGACCGGTGCGTGGGATGTTGCAATCGGTGCTGCGAAAGGGTGCATCAGCGGTTTTGTGAAGGCCATAAGGCCGTTGATTGGAAATATTGAAACTGTTTTTAAAGGCGTGGCGCAGTTTGTCAGAGGCGTGTTTACCGGTGACTGGAAGGGTGCATTGAATGGACTGAAAACCATTGCGGGCGGTGCACTGCTCGGCTTGGTAAATATCATCAAGGCACCGTTCAAACTGATAGCGGGAATTGTAAAGGGAGCCGTAAACTCTTTTAAAAATCTGAATGTCGTAAAAAAAATCTTTGCCGGATTGGGAGACGCGGCAGGGAATGTGTTGACAAAATGCGGCGTTGACATGAGCAAATTCAGCGAAACAATCAATAATATCAAAATACGGGTCAAGAACATCGTAAATGGGTTAAGGACGATATTTGGGACTGTATTTGGCGAAATTGGAAAAGTGGTTAAGGCGCTGGCAATTATAATAGCTAAAGTTTTCGGTAAAGATGTGGACGGTACCTGCAGTACGGCAAAAGCGGCAATTATAGCGTTTAAGGCGGTGGCCGGCGCGGCGTTTAACTATATTGCGGGCAGAATAAAAATAGCGATGAAAATCATTGTGCCGGTGGTTAAGGTGGCATTTGGAGCAGTCAAAGGAGCAATTTCCGCGGCAGTAAACAACATTGCATCAATCATAAGCGGGGTACTGACCGTTTTCGATGGGCTGATAACCTTTATTGCTGGTGTATTTACCGGAAACTGGAGAAAGGCATGGGAGGGAGTTAAAACAATCTTCAAAGGCATTTTTGAAACTTTCGCGGCGATCTGCAAGGCACCAATAAACGCAGTCATAGGTATTATTAATGGCGCTATTTCTTCTCTGAATAAAATAAATATTGCAATACCCGATTGGGTGCCGGGACTTGGTGGCAAATCGTTTGGGATTAATGTACCGACGATACCAATGCTGTATAAAGGTACGGATAATTGGAGAGGCGGCGCAGCAGTGATTCATGACCGGGGCGGTGAAATTGTGGATTTGCCACAGGGAGCCAGAGTATATCCACATGACAAGAGCGTGGAAATGGCAAGGAAAGAAGGAATACGGAGCGGATCCGGCTCTGTCACAATCAATATTCAGAAACTGGCAGACAAAATAGAGGTACGCAACGATGAAGATATAGAACGGATAGCAGAGGCATTGGCATATAAGCTGAAAAAAGTGGCATTTAACATGGGGACGGCATGACAATGCCATTTTAAAAGTTTGTACGAAAAATTATCATTTTTCCTATTGACTTCTTGCGCGCGCTATAATATATTTATTGCAAGGGCAGAAAGTGGGGTGATAATATGAGCCCTAGAACTGGCAGACCGCCTAAAGAAAATCCTAGAAACATCAACTTGAATATCAGAATAACAAAGGAGGAATCCGAGAGAATCCAAAATTGTGCTGATAAGCTGAATATGACTAGGACAGATACCATTATGAAAGGTATCGGAATGGTGGAAAAGGAAGTAGAAGAACAAAAATAGAGGTTGCTCCCCGACCAAAGTTTGCAACCCCTAAACGTTATCATTCCCGAAAGGAAAATGATAAATTCATTATATCATACCTTTAGGGAAATTCAAGTAGAAAGGCGTGATGATATGCAGACGATTGAACAGACATTAGACAGCCGTGAAGTGGCTGAAATGATAGAAAAGGAACATAGCAAATTATTAAGGGATTTACGACGATATGAGGAACAATTTATTGAAGCCAAAATTGGATTCAATGAGTTTTTTGTAAAATCAGAGTATAAA
>CANPPM010000127.1 GCA_947575935.1 uncultured Butyricicoccus sp.
GTTGGAGCAGATCTTCTGCATAAAAAGCCCAGAAACAGCGCGGACAAATGGCCTTGTGCGAGCGGGAACATACAGCCTCCCCCGCCCTTTCCCCGTACCACTGGTCAATCGACCTAGCGCGATCCGGCTGCAAGTAAAAGGATGCAGCCTCCCCATTCAAGTCACGTTCTCATATGTAGCATAACCGAAAGAACGCCGCATCCTTCCTAAACCCAAACCTATTTAAATCATCAAAGCGCGGTTTCCCGACATCCCTTTCCACTGAAGCGCTGTTTGTACGTATTAAAAATTTACAAACAAATCCTATTTACAGGAAATAAAAATTCATGAGCAAATATCCCGTGTCCGACGATGCGCCTAAACCTTTTCATATGTTTACGGCTGCCACGGCTCACCGAAACGGGACTCAAATTCTGCAGCCAGCTCTGAACGGAAGTTGGGATGTGCAACCGCAATCAGCCGCCTTGCACGCTCCCGAAGGGTCTGTCCGCGCAGATGCGCCACGCCATACTCAGTTACAATATAATTTACATCACAGCGGCTGGTGGTGACCGGTGCGCCTGGCGCTAAAACCGGTACAATCCTGGAGATCTTGCCGCCATTCGCCGTCGAATGCAGCGTAATAATAGAACGGCCTCCTTTTGAAAGATTCGCGCCGCGCACAAAATCCATCTGCCCTCCAATGCCCGAAATTTGCCGCAAACCAATCGCCTCCGCACAGACCTGCCCCTGCAAATCCACCTCGACGCAAGCATTAATTGACACAACATGATCATTCTGCGAGATTACAGTCGGATTGTTGCAGACGTCCACCGGCAGCATATGAATCATCGGGTTATGATTCACAAAATCATACAATCTACGCGTACCCATTAGGAAAGTGACGCAAATTTTACCGACGTCTCTCTGCTTCCGCTTTCCGTTAATGACGCCGGATTCGATTAACGGCAAAACACCGTCAGAGATCATCTCTGTATGCAAACCAAGATCCCTTTTTTCCCCGAGAAAATCACAAACCGCGTCGGGCAGCGCGCCGATGCCGAGTTGCAGACAATCTCCGTCATGTACCAAATCCGCAATATATTTTCCGATCTGCCGGTCGGTATCACTGATCTTTTCTGGTTTGCTTTCCGGAAGCGGTTCCCACGCGCTTAGGAAGGCATCAATTTCAGAAACATGCACAAAGCTCTCGCCATAAGTACAGGGCATATTCGGATTCACTTCGGCAATTACAGTTTTCGCCGATTTCACCGCTTGTGCGCCATAATCGCAGCTCAGGCCAAGCGATACATAACCGCGCTCATCTGGCGGCGAACTGGTGAATGCAAACACATCAATAGGAAGCGTACCGTCACGGAACATGCGCGGAATATCTGAAAAGAACGCCGGTGTATAATCCGCACGGTTTTCTACAATCGCAAGACGGGCGGGCTTACCCACAAACAGCGCGTTATGTCGAAAATGGGATTCCATGCCTGGCTCTAAATATTCCCCCGAGCCAAGGTAAACCATATGTGCAACTTCAACATTGCGAAATTGCCCAGCCATACGCGCAATGGTCCGTTGAAAAACAATTGGCTCTCCCACCGCATGCCCAAAAACCACTCGGTCACCATTGTGAATCATAGCAATCGCCTGCTCCGGCGTTACAATATGTTCTTTATAATACCTTCTCCAATCCATATTGGCCCTTCCCTCGCTTAAAACGCACTTTTGTATCTAGCAAGAATTTTATCATGGTCCAGCAAGAATACTTGTTGCACAAAACTCGCTACTGGGTCTCAAACACGGTGTCCACATCTCGCGAGTGCTCCTCTTCAGTACACCGTAAGCCTGCATCGGCTTCCAGCCAAATACTCGGTCTATCAATCCGCGCAGTCCACAATCCCCGCATAGTGGAAAGCTCTCAGGAACTCCGCTTGATAACGTTTCCACCCATCCTCTTTGACTGTGCACTACCCCCAGCCGCAATCATTCTTACGGATTCCCTTCCGGACAATTCTGTAAAAATCATATTGGGCATCACATCCGTCAACCTGCTCGTACTATACCGCTCCTAAGAAGGGCCCGGCAACCCCGTTCCAACGACGCAATCGCAGACTAATAAATATGCTCCTTTGCCAGAATTAGCTTTCCAGGACCGGGCACTGCATCTGCTACAAATTCGGCAAACGATCCATATCCTACTATCGAGAAATTATTTGGAATGTCTTCATGCTTCCTTCCCAATCTTTCGCGCGACTGCCCGCCGCGCTGCCGCAGCAATGTGCTGCGCAGTCAATCCAAAGTGCTCGGCCAACTCCGCCAGCGTTCCAACTTCACCAAACCGATCCTGCACACCAACCATCTCCACCGGCGCCGGATATTTCCTTGCGAGTACCGACGCAACCGCCGTCCCCAGACCGCTAAGTACATTGTGATTCTCCGCCGTTACAATCGCACCGGTTTCTCGCGCCGCTTCCAATATCGCTTTCTCATCCAGCGGTTTCCAGGTAAACATATCCAAGACACGGACAGAAAGTCCTTCTTTCGCCAGCAGCCCAGCAGCTTTGGCAGCCTCCGAAACACAAAAGCCGCTCGCGATTACCGTGACATCATACCCTTCACAAACGCGGACTGCCTTTCCAATCGTAAACGCTGTACCTTCCTCATAAACCCGCTTCACAGCTTTGCGTACTAGCCGCATATAAGCCATGCCGTACTGTTCTGCCAACTGCGGAATCAGCGCTTTCAACATAACACTATCGGTCGGCTCAACAACGGTCATCTCTGGAATGCCGCGCATGATACCCATATCTTCAAACGGCATATGTGTGCCGCCATTCAGCTGTGCAGTAATGCCGGGGTCAGAACCGACCAATTTAACGTTCATTCGTGCATAAGCACCCGACATAAACACCTGATCGCAGGCACGGCGGGTGAGAAAAGGTGCAAAAGTATGTGCAAACGGAATTTTCCCCGCTGCCGACATACCGCAGGCAACACCGACCATGTTTGCCTCCTGTATCCCACAGTCGATCATACGTTGCGGAAATCGTTCGGCAAAGGGCTTCATCCCCATGGCCGCAGCCAAGTCTGCATCAAGCGCAACCACCTCCGGGCAACGTTCCGCAAGCTCCAGCATTGCCTCACAATAACTGGCACGCATGTCCTTCTGCTCATCGATAAACCGCTTCATCACCTTCATACCGTTTCCCCTCCGATTGCATCCAGCGCCTGCTGCATTTCGGCCAGCGCATCCTTCAGATCGGCAAAACTGATATTCCGGCTATGGCCGCCCACTTTACCGGCAACCGCACTCCAGCCGTGGCCTTTGACCGTATCCAATACGATCACCGACGGCCTGCCGGCCTGCGCTTTCGCCGCGTCTACCGCCCGGTCGATCGCCTGCACATCGTGTCCGTCTACTGACTGCGCATACCAACCAAAGGAGCGGAATTTTTCCGTAATATCCCCCAATGCGCAGACTTCTTCAGTTGTTCCATCAATCTGCAGATGATTGTTGTCCACAAAAGCAATCAGGTTGGACAATTTCCAATGCGCTGCGAACAGCGCCATTTCCCAAACCTGCCCCTCATCCAATTCGCCGTCACCGAGGATAAGAAATACGCGATTCTCTTTGCCGTCCATTTGCAGTGCAAGCGCCGCACCCGCCGCCGCTGAAGCCCCCTGCCCCAGCGATCCAGTCGTAATATCAATCCCCGGCGTCAGCCTGTGATCACAGTGGCTGGGCAGACGGGTCCCCAGCCTGTTCAGCGTCTGCAGCAACTCCATCGGGAAAAAGCCTTTCAGCGCCAACGCGGCGTAAACCGCCGGTCCAGCATGTCCCTTAGAAACCACCAGCCAGTCACGACCGTCCCAATCCGGGCATTCCGGACGATACCGCATCTGGTTCCCATACAGCACGGCAAGCACATCGGCAATTGACAGCGCCCCGCCAACGTGCCCAACGCCAATACTCGCGATGGTACGGACAGTCTCCATCTGAATACACTTAGAAAACTGCAGGAGCTCCCGCGCTTTCTGCCCTGTCAGCATAACATCTCCCCCCTCAGCGGAAATTACCGTCTTCTATTGAAGCAATCCGGTCAATCTGCGAGCGGAGATAGTCCCGACGCGTCTCAATAAAATTGTCTGCAAAAGGTGTTTTTAAAAACGCATCCACCATCTCGAGCGCCATATATTCGCCAAGAATATAACCGCCGATGCACATGACATTGCAGTCGTTGATCAGCCGGCAATGCCGGGCAGCGAAAACGCTCTCTACCGGGGCCGCATACACACCTTTATGTTTATTTGCAGCAAGAGAAACCCCCATGCCAGTGCCGCACAGCAAAATGCCGCGTTCGGCTTCCCCACGCTGGATAGCAAGCGCCACCTGCTGTCCAGCCTCAGCGTGCTCTTTGGACTCGTCTGGGGATTGTGTGCCGAAATCAAGCAGTTCATAACCCTCCGCAGCCAATTTCTGAACGATTGCCTGCTTCAGTAGCCACCCACCTTTGTCATTCGCAATTGCTACCTTCATTTGGAAACGACCTCCGTTCTATCTTCGTGAATCAATTCAACGATCGATTTAATAATGCTCTGCCCGTGTGCAATCGTATATTGAAAGGCGTGCTCAGCCTGTTCAAACGGGAACAAGCTTGGTTCAGTCAAAGATAGGTCAATACGCCCGGCGGCCAGTGCTTCGATTGCGATTGGGAAAATATTGCGATAGCGATAAATGGGCTGAACCCTCACCTCACGCACCATCAGCGGCATCAGCTCCAACTCAACCGGCGCAGTCTGATTGCCGACTAACACAATGCAGCCGCCTCGTGCGGCACACCGGCACGCCTGCTGGAGCGTGACCGGATTACCCGCAGTTTCAAAAACCAGATCGGCGCCTGCTCCACCGGTCAGCGCGAGCACGGCCTCCACGGTATCGGTTTCCGATGCAAGGATGGTCTCCTGCGCTCCCAGCCGAACAGCATTTTGCAGCCGTTTTTCAAATAGATCCGCTACAATTAAACGCGAAACCCCCATCGCCCGGCAGGCAAGTAACGTCATCATACCAATCGGCCCACCGCCTAGGATGACTGCACACTTCCCCAACTGCGCGCCGCCCATCCGCGCCGCATGCAGACCAACTGCCAGCGGCTCAATCATCGCACCATGCAGCAGCGGTACGCTGTCTGGCAAATGAAACACCATCCTTGCCGGGTACGCCAGATAACGCCGAAGACAGCCGTCATTGGGCGGCGACGCCATAAACCGCATGTCTGGGCAAAGGTTGTAGTGGCCTCCTTTACACATCTCACAGCTGCCGCAGGGGACGCCAGGCTCCGGCACTACGCGGTCGCCCGGCGCGAATTCAGTAACCCCTTCCCCAACTGCCACGACAATGCCCGCGCATTCGTGCCCCAAGACAAACGGCCTGTCAATCACTTTACTTCCAATACGACCGTACTGAAAAAAGTGCATGTCTGAGCCGCAGATCCCCACATAGTGGATTTCGATAACCACCTCACCTGGTGTGGGGACCGGCATCGGGCAATCCTGAATTTTCATCCGTCCCAGACCGGTCATGATTGCCTCTTGATTTTTCATAACTCCTCCTGTGCGCTGGGAAACAGCGCTTTCATCGTCAAAAGATCCTGCCGTGCCAACGCATAAGGATCTGTATCTATCCCCATCGGCGGCTGCGCATAATAATTTTCGGTAATCAGCCAACCCCTGTACCCCAAATCCTGCAGGAGCGCCGCTGTTTCTTCAAGCCGCCCCATGCCTGTACCAAGGAGACACCAGCCGATCCATAATGGCGGCGCATCTTTTAAATGCACATGATCGATACGGTCCACACCAATGCGTTGGATCTCCTCCAATGGATCACCTGAGCCGAAACGAATCGGGTTAAGCGTATCATATAGTACGGTCAGCCGTTCCCCTACCCGATCAAGCAGCAACAGGAAACGGTCAATGTGAAGAATACCTTCATACACAATCCGCACGCCATGCGCTTCACCTAAGTCACAGGCATAAGACAACATGGAAGAAAAGTTTTCCAGTTCATAGTCATTTCCGATGCGCGAAGCGAAAAAAGAGGACAGCATCAATCGGTCAATCCCCATTGCCACACACGCTGCAACCCCCTTTCGAATGCTTTCTTTGGCAAGCTCGCCCTGTGCCGAATCCATTGGGTGCAGCATTGTCCCCTCACGCACCAGCGTATGCAGATGCAGCGAATGCAACCGCACCCCCGTCTGTTCCGCAGATTCCAGATACCCCTGTTGTATGCGCGGGTGGTTCATAGGGAACCCCTGCGGCATCCCACCCAGATCGCCCAGCTGGACACCATCAAACCCACACTCTGCCGCCAAACGCACTCCAAACGGACCTCCTGCCGGCAATGACCATTCACAGACGCCAAATCTGTTCATTATTCTCCTCCTTTTGCACATATTTACGGGTATAGTACAACCTTAATAGCCTTCCGTGAGAGCGCCAGCCGCACTGCTTTTTCAAATTCCATAAGCGGCAGCCGTTCCGTAATCACCGCCGATGGGCTGATCCGCCGGTGTTCCAACAGCGTCAGTACCCGCTTCCATGCAGTCGGATCATACCCCATGTGCCCAATCAAGGAAATATTTTTCCGTGTCATCTCGACTAATGAAGTCTGAAGCGGCTCATCGTCATACCCGATCCGAACCAACCGCCCGCCTCGCCGCACCATCCGGATCAGCAGCGGAAACAGACCATTTGCACCTGCTGTATCAGCAGCAATCGGAACTCCCTGGCCGCGAGTCAATTCCAGCACACGTTCGACACAGCCCGGACGGTCGGCCTCAAGCACCTCATCCGCCCCTATCCGGAGGCAGGCTTCCCGGTGAAGCGCCGCCGTTGCGGAACGAACCATACTAAGAATACGCACCGCACCCGCTGCCCGCGCAAGCTCAATACAAGCGAGCGCTAACGGCCCGGCCCCTGTCACAAGTACCGTATCCCCAACGGTCAACCCGGCCTGCGTAATCAGTGCGTTGCAGGCGTTCGCATAAGGATCCAGAACAGCGGCCTCTTCAAAGGAGGCCCCCTCCGGAATCCGCATCAGCAGATTAGGAAATACCCGCAAGCCCTCCCCCGGAATCCGTACATAGGGTGCAAATCCGCCATTGAGCTGAAAACCCAGACTTTTCCTGTGCATACAAAGCTGATATTCTCCGCGGGCGCAGGCATAGCATTCGCCGCATACCGTACCCGTATTATCGGAAACCACACGATCCCCTAGCTTCCAACGCGACACGCGTTCGCCGGTCTGCACAACTTCACCGGCAAATTCATGCCCCAGAGTCACGCCAATCTGCGCCGTAGATGAGCGCCCCAACCAAATATTCAGGTCGCTGCCGCACAACCCTGCCGCGTGGACGCGTAGTATCACATCCTCCGGCCCGGCCTGCGGAATAGGGCGCTCTTCTAAAGAAACCTGTCCGCAGCTAGGCCCGGTGCGAACAACCGCAGGCATCCAGCCTTCCCGCATATACTCACCGCCTGCCTTTGTTAATAACTGCAACAAAACCGACCGCAAAAATCAAAACGATACCCTGAATAATATCTTTCATAAAGTAAGAAGCGCCGATCATAGTCAAACCGTTCGAAATGACCGCCATCAACAGCGCGCCGACTGCACTGCCGCAAATATTGAATACACCCGGTTTCAGAAAAGTTGCGCCCAACATACAGGTACTGATTGCAGGCAGCATGTTGCTGTCACCGATATTGGGCGTAACCGAGCTCAGCATAGACGCTT
>CANPPM010000128.1 GCA_947575935.1 uncultured Butyricicoccus sp.
CCGCTCATCAGATAGACGCTCTCAACCTGCCGGTGAGAGTAAATGTCACGCGCGATTTGATCAAATCCCATCGCCTTCTCTGGACTGATTTTAACCTCAATCAGCGCAGTAATCAACTCTTTGTCCGTCTTTTCCCAATCAATCATCGCTTTATATGCAAGGATGGTTTTATCTTTTTCAAAGGCGCGGATCGCTGCCGCAACCTCCTCTTCGGTGCTATCTACCATATCGGCAAGCTGTGCAGGGGTCAGGCGCGCGTCCTCGCTCAGAAGCGCAAGGATCCGTTCCGGATTATTCATGATAAGGTTCCTCCTTTTTCGATGTTCTCGAACATCACGGATGCTCGAAGTCTCCGCCATCACAACCTGCAGTCGCACAGAGGATCGACCTTCCCCCATTTACGGCCGTTATGGACAGCGCAGACAGCCGTTTAGGCTGAATGGTTTTATTATAGCACAGCCGTATGGAAGAAGAAAGCTTTTTTTCATAAGATGCCGCGCGGCTGCCTGCCAATGTGAAAAACAGGACGGTAATGAAAAATTTCTGGGAACGGCTTTCCCACAGAACGGCAGCGCGTCCCACGCAGACTATTTCATCGTACGGCTTTCGGTTTTCCCTCCGTTCCCATCAGAACGATTGCAGATAAAATCATTAGGATGCCGGCCAGTTTGCCTGCCGTCACCTTCTCTTGAAAAACGGCAATCCCAACCAACGCTGCAACCACCGGCTCCACTGTCGCCAAAATAGCCGCCCGCCCAGATTCCACGCCTTCCAGCCCCCTGGTATAAAGCAGATAGGGTGCAACCGTACAAAACAACCCGCTGGCAGCGCACAACAGTACTGCCGCAACGCTGTCGATCCTTGACAACATTTGCGCCGGACGGCTGAACGGCAATGTACCCGCCGCCGCAAATAGCACGGTATAGACCGTAACCGTCTCCGAAGTGTACTCCCGCAGCGCGAGCTTACCGAAAATCGTGTATAATGCGTATCCCAGTCCCGAACAAAGTCCAACTACGGCCGCCCGCCATCCGACTGCAGCTCCTCCAAAAACACCGGTCACACAGGCACAGCCCATGACTGTCAGCACCAGCGCTGCTACGCTGCGGACACGCATCCGTTCGCCAAATAGCGCTGCCGACAGCAGCATCACAAATGCTGGAGACGTATACAACAGCAGCGCCGCAACCGAGACCCCTGCAAGATCAATACAAATAAAGTAGCAGACATTAAAAAAGGCCAGGCTGATCATTCCTGTTCCGACAAAGTACCACAAATGCCACAGCCGGCGCAGCCGCAGCTTTTCCGGCCGGCGCGCCAGCAAATACAGCAGCAGCAACACTGCCGCCGTACTGTTGCGGATACAGACCGCCTGCATAGCATTCATCCCCAAACGGGTGAAAAACCGAAAAAACAACGACAAGAGCCCCCAGAGCACTCCTGCGGCAATTATCATCCCCATTGACCTTCTCATAGCTGTCCCCAACTCATTACCTCCCCCAAACAGGGGCGCATTTTCTATTTTCAAACGGATCCGAGGCGCCCCTGCACATTCCTTTCCAAAACCCGCATTCCACAAGGCGCTTTGTCATGCCTTACCGCGCTTAACCGTCAGCCGCACAGAAACGCCCTGAAAACATTAGCCACACAGAAGAAACAGATCTGCATCAGGGCCAGCGCTTCCTGTTCTGAAAAGCACTGGCCCTGATATGGAATCCACCAACAGCGGCCGGTCAAGCGAACAAACCACCTGAAAAGCCCTGATTTCCCGGTGCCAGCAAACGGCACACTTCATTGATATTCCCTGCGCCCATGGTCAAAATCAAGTCCCCTTCTCCAGCATGCGCGTCCAGATAAGAGGCGATCTCCCCAAACGCGGAAAAAGTTACCGCACCCGGTACCCGCGCCGCAAGATCCTCTGAATGGATCCCGATCGTATTCTTCTCCCGCGCCGCATAAATAGGCGCAAGCACCGCCTGGTCGCAGCAGTTGGATAATACCTCGGCAAAGCTGTCCAACAATGCCTTCGTCCGCGAGTAGGTGTGCGGCTGAAACGCGCAGAAAATCCGCTCAAACCCCATCTGCCGGGCCGCCTGCAGGGTCGCCCGCATTTCACTGGGATGATGCGCATAATCATCGACAATAACCGCACCCTTTTCCGTATGCCCCATCAGCTGGAAACGGCGTGACGAACCAGTAAAGCCCCTCAGACCATCGGCGGCAACCTCTCCGGAAATCCCCATGAATTCGGCTGCCGCGCAGCAGGCCAGGGCATTCAGCATATTGTGGCGGCCAGGGACTGATAACTGCACGTCCGCATAAAACTTGCCGCGTACCAGTACTGTAAAATGGTAAAACCCTTTCTGAGAAGAAATATCGACCGCACGGACATCCGCCCTCTCAGACTCACCGAATGTAACCACCCGCTGCGCGTTCCTTACCGAGCGCACAGCATATGGGTCGTCTGCATTGGCCACCACCAAACCATTCTCAGGCACCAGCGCACAGAAACGCCGGAAAGAGCAAACAATATCGTCAATATCCTGGAAAAAATCCAGATGGTCTTCCTCAACATTCAGAATCACCGCAATCGTCGGCCGGAAACTGAGAAAAGAATTGCAGTATTCACACGCCTCTGCAACAAAACAGTCCTGTGCGCCAATGCGCAGCGTGCCATTGATCACCGGCAAATGACTGCCGACCATCACAGTCGGGTCAAGCCCCGCACGCATGGTGATCATCGTCATCATAGAGGTTGAAGTCGTCTTTCCATGCGTCCCCGAAAAACAGACCACCTCCCGATAGTCCGTCATCAACGAGCCCCAGGCCTCGGCGCGCTCAATCACCGGAATGCCAACCTCCCGCGCACGAATGACCTCCAAATTATCATCGTGTACGGCCGCCGTGCGAATGACCAGCCCAGCCCCATCCACATTTTCCGGCAAATGCGCATAGGTAATATGCGCGCCCATCTTTTCAAGCCTTTCTGTAACCGGACTCTCCTGCCGGTCGGATCCGGTCACGGTCACCCCCTGACTGATCAGCAGCTCGGCAAGGGCGCTCATAGAGACCCCCCCGATCCCAATCAAATGAATAGGCCTGCGCTCACTGATAAAGTGCTGAATGGATATCGCCATTTTGTCAGATGCCTCCAAAAGAAGAAATTTTCTGAAATCGTTAGTATTATTATATGTCATTCTGTTCAGAATATAAATAGTCGATACGACAAAACGACATTTTTTCCAAAAGGAGCTGCAATTTATATGGAAATCACAGACATCAAATTCCGCCACCTCCAGGAGGTCGGCAGGCTGAAAGCGCTGGTTTCGGTCACCTTTGACGGCGTTTTTGCCGTTCATGACATCAAGATCATCGACGGACAGGACCGCCTGTTCCTCGCCATGCCCTCCCGCCGGATGCCGGATGGGAAGTACCGCGATATCGTCCACCCCATCGGTCCGGGCTTACGTGCCGAGCTGGAGGATAAGGTGATCACCGCCTATCACAATACTCTGCCGCAGTAAGCAGCCGCATTACAAAATGTCCGCGCGGGGCCGGTGGCCCCGCGTTTTTTACAGCGGTTATTATCTTACCACAAACAGCGTGCAAAAACAACCATATTTTTCTGAGAAATGCCGGAACGCGCTTTTTCCCCAAAATCTTCCTTGCAAATTCTCTCAAAAACTGATAAACTAGGAGCGACGCAAAAAAACAAAGGAGATGAAACCATGCGGGTATTACTGTTATCCGTAACCGCTGGATTCGGACACCACGCGACTGCTAAGGCAGTTTCCGACCTGCTGAAGGAGCGCGGTGCGGTAGTGGAAACGATTGATATTTATGAAGTAATCAACCGGTTCATCAAAGAGACTATCGACAAAGGATATCTGTTTTCCTCTAAACACACCAAAGAGCTGTACCGTCTGTTCTATTCGCTGGCAGAAAACCATGGTCAAAGCTATTGGTCAGGCGCTTTTCAGCCAATCAACCTAATTAACGACCTTGGTGCGAAGAAATTTGCCCGCTGCATCGACGACTTCGCGCCAGACGCCATTATCTGCACCCATATCTTCGCCGCACAACTTGTGGACGAGCTCAAACGCCGCGAACTGGTCGGCGTCCCCACCTATGGCATTTGTACCGATTATACCCTGCACCCCTTCTGGGAAGACGTGCCACGGATCGAATACGTTGTCATCGCCAGCGAGCTGCTGGTACATCGCTGCGTGCAGCGCGGTATCGAGCGCAACAGGCTGCTGCCCCTCGGTATCCCGGTGCATCCCAAGTTCAATGTGCCCATCCCACGCGAGAACGCCGCCGCCGCGCTTGGCATTGACCCCGGGCGTCCTACGATCCTGATGATGGGCGGCAGCATGGGCTATGCCAACCACCGAAAAACGATTGAACGCCTCTCGCTGCTCGGTCTCCCGTTCCAGCTGCTGGTCGTATGTGGAAATAATAAAAAAAGCTATACACACCTGCTCAAACAGAAGGAGGAGTATGCCGGCCCTTGTACCATTCATCCTTATGGATTTGCTGAAAACATTGATGAAATGATGAGCGCATCTGACTGCATCATTACCAAGCCGGGCGGTTTGACCGTTTCCGAGGCGCTTGCGCGCCACCTGCCTATGCTGCTGGTCGACCCCATCCCAGGGCATGAAGAACGCAACGTCGAATTCCTGCTCAACAACGGCATGGCCCTGGCTGTCACCAAGACCTTCCCCGTAGACGAGGCGGTATACAACCTGTTCCAAAATCCGGGACGCATCGAAAAGATCCGGGAAGTGATGTCCATGGTCGCACACCCGGATGCAACCTCCCAATTGGTTAATTTTGTTCTGGACCACATTCCAGCCGATCCTCTGGAGGCTGAAAAAGTCCCTCTGCCGGAGGTATCCGAATGCCCATAAACTACACCCCTTCCGCCGCCGCAGTCATCCAGTATCTAGGCTTTCCAGGCGAGCCAGATGCGGCAGCGGCCTTCCAGGGATTTGAGGCTGTACCCGGCCTGCCGCTGCCGCGCCGCCTGCTGGAGTTCCTCTTGACGGCGGCAGGCAATCCCCTCCTACACGGCATTGACCTATGGACCGAACCCCGTTGGTACCGCACGCTGTATGAAGAAATGGAGGAACAGATAGACGCTGACCGTGAAGACGGAACGCTGCGCCCGCCAGATACATACCACGACAGCGGCCTGTATGCATACAGCCAAATCCCCCGCACAGCCTGGCACGAAACCTTGCCCGACCGTCTGCTTATCGGCAGCGACGACTGCGGCGTTGTTTCTTATGGAATCCGGCTGGATGCGCTGCACAGCGACGACCCTGCCGTCGCCTGGCATCGGGAAACGGATCCTCTCACCAGTTGGCAGGACGATTGGGCGCTGTCCGCGTTTTTGCTTGCAACGGTATGCGACGCGCTGCTCGGACGTCCCTCAGAGCTCGCAGAGGATCTGCTAACCGACGCAGGTTGGCATTTCGCTTGGTATCCAAACGGTACGGAGGCGCTTGACCGCTTCGGCATCGACCCGGCGCAGCTTCATCCAGTCCGTTCACTCTATCTCGACCCAGACGACCGGCAAGCGTCTCTTGCCTGCTGTATTGCAGACGGCGAACTATGCCTTCTCGAAACCGTCCATGCAGGGCAGTCGATGCTTGTCATCTCCAAGCCACTTTAGGTCCCTATTCGCCGCAAAAGGCCCCTCTCCCCACACAGCAGCCGCAGCAAACCCCAGGCCCCCCACCACACAGGATGGGGGCTTTTCGTTTTGTTCCGCTCCCAGCGCCGGATTTCAATCCCGTTTAAAGCATGCTTTCAAACCGGCGGAACACCGGAACATATTTTACGCCGCAGACGTCCCGACAGATTGCAGGGGAACGCAGCGGCGCTATCATAGAAAACGATACTCTATGCCGTCATATTTAACTGCTTCAAGGTTTGTTGAAACCAGGGCGTTCAGCTTCTGTTTTTGGCAGTCTCCAATTTGTTCAGATACCGATAAATCGTAGTCTCCGTAGTATGCAGGAAACCCGCCAGCTCCGCAATGGCGCCCTTTACCAAAAAAATACCCTTTTGATCCAAACTTGATACAATCTCCAGCTTTTCCTGCTGGGACAGGCGAGTCGGTGCAACATGATACTTTGCCAGCTCATCCTTAATGGTATTGACTACCATACCCTCTACCGAAATATCAAAACTATTATAGAAGGATGGGGACTGCTGATCATAGGGACGATGCCCCGAAATCATCACATCCAGCATATCCCGCATTTCCACAAGCCGCTCTACATTCGCGTTCACAGTCAGTACCGCTACAAGCCGGCAATCATCGCTCCGAAGAAAGATTGTAGCTGATTTCAGCTTGTTCTTCTGTTTGGAAAGCGCACGATAATTGACGATAAAATCCTCCCGCTCATACCGGCGTTCCTCCAAAAAGCTTCGTTCAAGCGAGCGCATCTCGCTGCCCGCAACCATCTCATCGTCAAACGGATTGATTACGTGATAAACCGTGCGGCTCTCCACTTCATAAAGGATCACCTCGGCATCCGGTCCTACCATCTCGGCAATAAATTTTGTCAGGGGCAAAAAGCGGTCCATATTATGCATGGATATCCTTCCTCCTTAAAAGCCTAATATTTCAACTCTCGAATCATCTTTTCTTTTCCACTCCATTATAGTATATCCGCTCTGAAAAATCCAGTATAATTTATAATAATTGACAAATCTTGGCCAAAATCCGCTGCCTGCAGCCGATCCGGCGGCGCTCTTTGACCGGGGAGGCCGCGCTTTCATTCCGGTTCATCCCCCTGTTTCTTCTTTTCAGGGGCGGGGCATTTCCACATATCCAATGTCAAGGGCACCTGCTATACGGGTGGTTTTCTTATACTAAAAGATGCTGGCCGGTCCACACGGACCAGCCAGCAAAAGGCAAATATAAGGCTGCAGAACATATATGGATATTAAAACAGGTTGAGAACCAATTGAACGAAAACTGCCGCTATTAAGACCGGAACGATAAACTTTACCAGCACCTTGAACAGCGTAGGATGGATCTTGACCCCTTCGCCAGTGTTGACCTCTTCGAGTATCTTGTCCGGGTCCATAACCCAGCCAACCAACACGATCATCAGCAGTGCGCCCAACGGCAGCAGGATAGCAGAAACCAAAACATCGTTGGTAAAGTCAAAGATCGAGCGGCCAAAAATACTAACGCCGGACAGCACGCCAAACGAAAGCATCATCAGTACGCCGATTGCGAAAACGGCCACAGCTACACCGATCGTAGCTTTTTTCCGTTCTACCTTCCACTCATCCACGACATAGCCCACAATGGCTTCCATAATGCAGATGGTCGAAGTCAGGCAGGCAAACGACAGCAGCAGGAAGAAAATCGTTGAGAACACCATGCCAAAATTCATCTGCGCAAAAATGGTGGGCAGGGTGATGAAAACCAGCGGGGGGCCCATACCGGCTTCAATCCCAAAGGAAGCACAGGCAGGGAAAATAATAAAGCCAAACAAGATCGCCGCCAATGTATCGCCAAGCCCGACCATGACGGTGCTGCTGCCCAGCGACTTCTTCTTATCCAGGTAGCTGCCGTAAATCACCAGATTGCCTGCGCCTACACCGAGTGTAAACAAGGCCTGTCCTACACCGGCAACAATAATTTCTCCGTTCAGTTCGTTTAACTTTGGCATCAGGTAAAACTCAAGACCCGCGCCTGAGCCAGGCATCATGATCGAACGAACCGCAAGGAAAATAATCAT
>CANPPM010000129.1 GCA_947575935.1 uncultured Butyricicoccus sp.
CGGCCTGTCGCTTAGGAGGCGACCGCTCTATCCATCTGAGCTATCGGGGCCTATTATTTTGTGTGAGTAAACTTGAACTGATGCAATCCGCATCAGGGGAAAAAGCGGGTGAACCTACGTGCGTTTAGGAAGCGTGTGCTTTATCTATCTGAGCTACTGGGACTTATGCAAAAATAGGAAAGCGTATTGAACATTTAGATTGGAATAATTTTAATCGCTTAGGAGCTGGTTGTGCTATCCTGATTCATTACCTAAGCCTATAAAATTGAGAAACCGGATGAAAGAAATGGGAAGCCCTCCCGTTGTAAGGGGCGATCGAGGCTGGCGGTAACATTATGATCCCGTCGGACGCAAGGACGTCATACCGTTCCAGATTGTAGAAGACAGATTCCACGCGTTTCCCTGCTGTTTGTACAGCATAACACATCGTGCAACAAAAGTCAAGGTAATTCCGCGGTGTAGAGGCGCCGTGCGCTGTGCAGGATCGTTAAACAAATTGGGGGCTTCGCGGAGTGGCCTCCCTCGATAAATGAAAGGTATTGCAGCGGGGCGGAGGCAAGGCGGCCCTGGGCGGTCTTGCTGTAAAGTACAGAACGGCCTTTTTTATTCTTTGCATAGTCTACGGAGCGTGGATTGCTTTCATGGACTTTATGCGATAGAATGTGACCAGAGGTGAAGAACATGGATATAAAACGAAAGCGCGAACTATTAGAGGCGTGGGAAAACCGCCGCCCCGAAATGGGAGTGATTTCCTTCCGGTGCAGCGCAACGGAAGAAGTGTTTTTAACGACTGCTACTGATATTCCCGCAAAATTCAACCGGATTCGCTTTCAGCTCTCTGCCGGGAACTGTCCCAACAAGAGATTACAGGCGCTTTGGGCGCAATATGGAGAGGACTGTTTTGAGGTTCAGGTTGTGAAACGACTGGAATATGAGGATCCAAAGGAGAACCATCAAGAAGAATTGGACGCGCTCTGCGCGCTGTGCTTGCTTGAAAATCCAAAAGCAAGGAGGATTTGGAAATGAACGAAAAAATTGTTGTAACCGCAAATGGCTATGACCGTTTGGATGGCCGTAATGCCTATCGCTCTGACATCAAGCGCTTGACGCTGGGCGCGCCCGTTCTGACAGAGAATCTGGCTATGCAGATTGCGGCGCAGTTGTGGACCGCCCAGAAGGACGGCACACTGAAAATGAGCGCTGAGCTTCCTATCCATCAGGTGTTCGACCTGATGATCTTGCTTGGCCGCACATTGCTGTACTTCAAAGAGGCTTACCGGCTTCCGCTTTTGTACGACCCTGCCAATCCTACCATGGAGCGGATTGGCCTGCAGGGGGAGGCGCTGCCTGTATCGATTTGTACAGATAACCCAAATATTAATAAAGATATACAGGACTTCGCTCAGGCGCTGAACGACCTGGGGGAACTAACTGGGGAGCGGCTTAGGACGCTGACCAGAATCCTTAAGGAATTGGAGTGTTATTGAACATGGAACGGAATTATCTTCTGTCGCCAGCCAGGCAGCTGACAGAAGAGGAAAAATCTCTTGTCTGGCAAAAGCCTGCCTCCCATGTGGAGAGCCTCGCAGAACGGCGTACCTGTGAGGCGGTCAAACGTAACTGGGAGCGGGGAGAAATGAAAATCTCCACCATCCTTCTGGAAGGCGATGCCGGTTCCGGCAAAACACAGCTTGCCAAAGCACTGTCTGCGGATTTTGGCCTTCCTTATACAAAAGTGACTTGTTTTGCAGATATGGACAAATCTGATGTACTGGGGGCGATCTTGCCGGTGCTGCCTGAAAAGGACGGTCGAGAGCACGGCGTGGAATATCAGTATTATCCGTCTGAAATTGTGCGTGCCTATGAAAACGGCTGGCTTTTAGAAATCCAGGAGCCGACCGTGGTTCGAGATGCGGCTGTTCTGATGGCGCTTAATTCTGCATTGGAGCCGGATGGCAGTATCAATCTGCCTACCCGCATCGTCCACCGTCACCCGGACTTTATCGCAGTCATTACCACAAATCGCAGCTACAACGGATGCCGGCCGCTGAATGAGGCTCTGCGCGACCGGGTGCAGCACGCGGAAAAGATGGATTTGCCCCCTATTGGGGCGATGATGGAACGTGCTGCCGAAAAGACGGGATTCCAGGATATGGATGCGCTGCGCGTTTGTGCTGAAACGATGATCCTTCTTGACCAGACCGCCAAAGCAAACGCTATCAAAGGGGTAGCGGGTATGAGATCGTACTTTTTCTGGGTGGATGCAATTTTTCAAGGGGCAAGCGCTGCAGAATCGCTATATCATAAGGTGATCTACAAAATGACCACTGATCCCGAGGAGATCATTCTTTTAGAACAGGCGCTGGTCAAATCGGATATGGAACCTCAGCACGGCAGGGGCGACGGTGAAGAGATGGAGATTTGTGCGGACGGAGCTGGCGAGACATTCCATGCGTCCCTGTCCGATACGCCGCCTGCTGTCACCTTAAAAAAGGTTCCCGACAGCGAAGGATATGCCGGCGCCCGGCCGGAATCTGCATTGGAAACCCATAGTACCGATACCGGCGATGGCGGAACCCCTATGTACCACGCGCTATCCCCGGAAGAGCAGGCCTGTTTAGAGGAACAAAAACAATCCTTTCGCAAGCGTTTGAATCAGGAGGCCCGCGAGGCCGTGAAAGGTTCTGCCCATGAAAAGGTGGGAATGATTGTTCACCACCCGGAAGCGGCTCCGGAACAACGGCAGGGATACCGAAGGATCGCATCCGCGCTTATGCCGGTCATTCAGGAACTTACGAGAAAGACAAAACCGCTGCTGGAACATGAAATTTCTGCAGAGTTTGCAAAGAACCGTGTTTACGGTTCCAGGTTCCATGCGGAGAAGGCTGCTGTGCCTGACTTCCGCTGTTTTTCAAAAAAGAATCCGCCTGACGAAAATCCCTCTCTAGCCGTTGCGCTGCGTGTGGATCAATCTGCCTCTATGAACGCCTTTGGGCGGCTGGAAGCAGCAAAAGAAGCGGCTATCGCCGTCTGTGAGTTTTGCGAAGCCTGTGGTATTCCCGTATTGATCTATGGCGATACCGCAGACCGTTCGCCGCGGGAGAAAATGTCGATGTATGCTTATCTGGACTGGGAAGAACCGACGCTGAACGATAAATACGCAATCATGTCTATGCAGGGGATCAGCAACAATCGGGATGGGATGGCGCTTCGGGTATTGTCTGAAAAGCTGGTCAAGGCGCCGCAGACAACCAAATTGCTGATTAGTCTCAGCGATGGACAGCCGAAAGCGATGCCGGATTATACCGGCAGTTCTGCGGCGGAGGATATGAAACAGACGATAAAGGAGTTTAGCCGTAAAGGCGTTATCTTCCTGGCGGCCGCCATCGGACAAGATAAAGAAGCAATTTGTGAGATTTATGGCCAGGAGCGTTTTATTGATATGAGCGATCTCAAACAGCTGCCCAGGCGTTTGGTTCAAACCATTGCACGGTATTTATAATTTGGATCACGAGAAAAAGCGATATGCAAGCCCTGGCAGGGGGGAGCAGATCGCTTTTCTTGTTCGCTTTTTCCAGCCTGCTTTTTCTCTGCTGTTGATAGAAGATAGATTTTAAGAGAGGCTTCCTTTGGCTGCGGGCGAGAGGATGCTGCGGCAACGCGTTACCAGAGCTGCAGCTGCGTATCGTCTGTGGTTTTTTTCAGTTCGGGGGGTGTTTCGTTCAAAATCTGTAATGCTGCAGTTTCGCTGAAAAGCCAGTCGGAAACCTGTTCTTTTCTGAGTACCAGCGGCATGCGGCTGTGGATGTCTTTCATGGACTCATTGGCAGCGGTTGTGAGAATACAGAAACACTTTTTGCCGCCGTGCTGGTCATAAATTCCTGCCATATATAGGGCGTCTTCGTCGGGAAGCTGGAAGAAGTATTTGTGTTTTTCTGGATCCCATTCGAAGAAACCGCTGGATGGAATGACGCACCGTCTTGTTTTTAGGCTGTCGCGGAACATTGGTTTTACAGCGGCTGTTTCTGAACGCGCATTGATCATCAGTCGTTTGCCCTGCATGGGGAAGCCCCAGCGGAACAGCGCCGGATGAATTGCACCGTTTTCCGCGTGAAGGACGGGTGCCGTGTTTGCGGGAAATATTTCGCCTGCAAATTCCGTGTTGCCGGTTTCTCTTGCGATTTGTGCTAAAATCGCACTGGATTCCATTGAAAATTGATAACGTCCGCACACAAAAATCACCTCTTGGGAATAGATTCTTCAATGGAGACGCATGGGCCGTCAGCCGCGCCGGGGATATGCATGCAGCTACAGCCTGCGGACTGGCCTGGGGCGGCATCGGCAGAAAAAGGACAGCCGCGCTTCCCGCGCAAAATGGCCATACGGTCCCTTTTACCATCCGACCACTTTGCCGAACACATGGAGCTCGTCGTATTCGCTGACCCGGATTGGCCTGTAGTCCGGGTTATGAGAATACAGGACGACGCCTTTTTCGTCTTGTACGAGCTCTTTGCAGAAGACATTTCCATTTAAGTAAAAAATCCCGATCTCACCAGGCTGGAGCGTGCTTTGCTGGCAGACCCACACGAGCTGTCCGTTTTTCAGCGTAGGCATCATGCTGTCACCGGAAATTGTCAGTGCGAAATCAGCGATGGATGGCACGTCGTCTGGGGCGTCAATCAGTTCGTAGCGGTCGCTGTCCAAAAAGTTACCGGTACCGGCAGAGGCGGGAAGGTCGTAAAGCGGCAGTTGGCGTACCGGCTTCATAGGGGCGGTTTGATGCGTGTAACGCGGCGATTCCAGCAGCAGCTCACGATATTTTTGGAGCAGTTCCCGTCCCTCTGCTGTGAGCGCGGCCTCTGCGGGGTCGTCAAAAAACAGCTGCGTTACATTTTCAATGCGGTACGACTTTGCCAGCGCAATGGCATGGCTGATTTTAGGCTCGCTGTCGCCCAGCTCCCACGACGCAAGGGTCCGTGTGCTCACAGTTTCTCCGTCCGGTAAATAGGCCCTCATAGCTTCTACGACATCTTCACGCCGCAATTTCCGGTCTTTCCGCGCTTTCCGAATGCGCTCATTCCATTTCACACTGTATCACCTCGTTCTTCATTATACTGGAATTGAGGGCGGGGTGCAAGCGCTTTACCAAAAATTTTTGCATAAATTTTCATGATTACATATTGATTCGGAAAAATATTGCTGATACAATGAGGGTAGAAACGAGGTGGGACGGTTGATTCGCACAATCCTTCATATTGATTGCAATTGCTTTTACGCTGCGGTGGAGGCCCAGCGTCATCCGGAACTGCGCGGCAAGCCGCTTGCCGTGTGCGGCAGCGTTGAGGAGCGGCACGGCATCGTATTGACAGCGAACTATCTTGCAAAACCGCGCGGCGTGAGGACCGGTATGGCCGTCTGGCAGGCAAAGCAATATTGTCCGGAACTGGTGGTTCTTCCGCCGGATATGCCCGAATATATTCGTTTTTCTCAGATGGCGAGGGAAATTTATGAGGATTACAGTGACCAGATTGAGCCTTTCGGCCTGGATGAAAACTGGGTTGATGTGACCGGCAGTGCCGGTTTGTTTGGAAACGCAACGACGATTGCAGAAGAGATTCGCGAACGCGTCAAATTTGAACTGGGGATCACGGTCAGCATCGGCATCGCGAATAATAAGGTTACTGCAAAGCTGGGTTCGGATTATCGAAAACCGGATGCGGTCACGCGAATTGAACGTGACAATTACAAAGAAATTGTGTATCCGCTGCCGGTTGGGGATTTGCTTTACGTTGGCCCGGCAACCCGCAGGAAACTGAATCAAATGGGGATCTTCACGATTGGCGAGCTTGCAGAAATGCCATTGGATATTTTAACTTCACGGTTTGGGAAGACCGGGCACATGTTGGCGGTATTTGCGCAGGGGAATGATATTTCGCCGGTGAAGCACAAGGATCATATTGCTGCCGCCAAGTCGGTTGGCAACAGCGCAACCACGCCGCGCGATCTGGCCACAGATGAGGATGTGTGGGTGATGCTTCTGTTGCTTTCAGAGAGCGTCGCTCAGCGGATGCGGGAGCTTGGTTCGCGGTGTACGGTCGTAGAGCTGTCTGTCCGTGATGCAGCGCTGAAATCTTTCGTTCGGCAGCAGAAGCTGCAGATCCCGGTTTGTGCCAGCCTGGAAATTGCGCGCACAGCTTTTACACTGTTTCGCAAAAGCTACTCGTGGGCGCGGCCGGTCCGCAGCATCGGTGTGCGCGGCGCCGGGCTGGAGCCGATCGATCAAGCGGTGCAGATGTCCCTGTTTCTGGAAGATAAACGCCGGGAAAAGTGGGAGAAGATTGACAGGACCGTTGATCAGCTGCGCGCCAGGTACGGCTATGGCAGTATCTGCCGTGCGGCTATGCAGGCGGACCCATTGCTGGGGAAGATCAATCCCAAAGAGGATCACATTGTACATCCGATCGGTTTTTTTTGCGGTTAAGGTTTGCTCCCTTGGCTGGGACGGCGGTCCTGCTTTGCCAATTTTTTCTGTGATACAGCGGATATCCCTGCGTTAAATTGGTTTTATTTTGCGCGGGAAATCCACTTTTAAAACGGCGTCTAAGAGGAGGTTCTTATACATGGAAGGACGGTCAAAACGTTATGTGCAGGTCGTGGTCCGGTTTCGCAAAGACGGTAGGCTGCGTCCTCTGGTCGTGGAGTTCGATGATGCGCATCATTATAAAATTGATAAAATTTTAGATGTGCGCCGCGCCGCCTGCCAGAGTGTTGGCGGAGTCGGCGACCGCTATACCTGCCTGATTCGCGGACAGGAGTCTTATCTCTGGTTGGAAAAAGGGCGGTGGTTTGTTGCTGCAAAGGGACAAGAATAGGAGGTAGCCGCGCGGAAGACGGTACCCCGTCATTTCGGCGCATGCGCCGTCAAATACGGCCGCCATCATAGATGGGTGACCCGGCTGCCTGCGTGAACCGGACTGCAGGATTGCAGCCAGGCCTTGCGTGGCCATTGCGCCGGCATATCGCCGAGGAAGGCTGCTGAGCGGATCGGGGCGTTTTATTTCCAATTGATATTTTTCAGTTTCTATATGGTCCCATGCGCTGAGATATAGGAAAACACCGCACAAAAGTGCGGTGTTTCATGTGTTTTTTGATTCGGTGTTGGAGCTGGTGGTGGGAATCGAACCCACGGCCTGCTCATTACGAGTGAGCTGCTCTACCTCTGAGCCACACCAGCAAATCCTGTATACAAGCGCTCTGCGCTGTGCAACGGATATAGTTTATCATATCCTGCTGCCCGCGTCAATGCTAAATTTTCTTTTTTTCTAAAAAAATTCTATTCGTACAGATGTTCTGCATATGGCGATTGCGAAAGAGGGCTCCAGAAGAGCGGGGCGGATAACGCACCTGAAGAAAGCAGTGTCCAGGCTGCTTTTGTAAAAGCGTTTGTTTCTCCGGAGACATCCTCTCAAAATTCAAAAAACGCTTTACTCTTTGCTTTCGCTATGCTATAATAATCGGGTGTGCAAAGAAAGGATGTGATATTTGCAGCGGATAACGGAATCCGAAAAGCGCCAGAACTGTCACAGACGAAAATGCCTTGATGCCCGGTGGCGAAAACGCTGTCTATTTGGAGATACCGGCAGATTCCGGGCATGGATTGGCAACAATGAGGACAGTTGACGAGGTTAAGGGTGATCGAAAATTCGGCGGATGCCCTTCGGCCGCAGCGGATCGGTCGTCAGCCGTCC
>CANPPM010000130.1 GCA_947575935.1 uncultured Butyricicoccus sp.
CCCGCTGTCCCTGATACAGATAGTCGATCACGACCCGGTGATTGCTGTTTTTCTCCTTCAGACGCTTGGGCGTATCCAGGGCTACCAAATTTCCGTTGGAAATGAACGCCACCCGGTCGCACAGCAAATCGGCGTCCACCATGTTATGGGTGGTGACAAAAACCGTCGTCCCCTTTTTGCGTTCCTGCTCAATCAGCTTTCGAAACAGCACCGCGCCAGAGGGGTCTAGGCCGCTGGTAGGTTCGTCCAGAAACAGAAGACGGGGATTGCTGATGAGCGCCCGCGCCATGCTCACCCGCTGGCGCATTCCTTTGGAGTAGGAGGAAACCGGCTTCTTCAAAAAGTCTGATTTGAATTCCAGTGTGTCCAGCAACTCCCCTACATCCCGCCGCTGTTCTTTGGGGTAAAAGGAAGCAAAATAGTTCAGGTTCTCCACAGCGCTTAAGTTGGCGTACAGGTAAGGAAACTCGAACAGCACGCCGATTTTTTGAAAAAATTCCTGTCTGTGGACAGTGGTAATATCCCGCCCGAACAGGGACACGGTTCCGCCGTATCCCCTCAAAATCCCAGTGAGTATCTTCTGTGTCGTGGACTTCCCAGAGCCGTTCGGCCCCAAAAAGCCAAAAATTTCCCCATCCTCTACAGTAAAGTCCAGACTGTGCAGGACCTGCTTGTCTTTACTGTAGGAAAATGTCAGACTCCTCGCCTCAATCATCGACGTCCCCCCACTTTCCACGCTGGTTCTTTCTCTGCGCTTGCCGACGCTTGCTCCACCCCTTTATCCATTTCATCTTAAATGGGACGGAGACGGCCAGCGCCGCTGCGATCGCCAGCCACCAGTACCACTCCACACCTAAAAACATCAAAAACCCTCCTTCTTTTATGATAAGGAGAGTTTAGAAAGACAATGTGAAATTGGTGTGAGGCCACTGTGAAATCCGTGTGAAATTATTCTGTGATGGGAATAGAAAACCAAAACCGTACCCCATTTGCTCGATTTTCCGCCCCATAGGCGAGATCTTGCATAGACAGGATCTGCGCCACAATGGACAACCCCAATCCGGAGCCGCCGTACGTTACATCGTTATTCCGATAAAATTTTGTCCAGATTTTAGAAAGGTCGTTTTCCGGAATGGGCCTGCCCTGATTAAAAACAGAAAAATACAATGCTCCGCTATCTTCAATCACTTCTATCCGCAGGATTCCGCCAGCAAATACATTTTTCTTAGCATTGACAATTAAATTATCTAAAACCTGTTCCATGCGCCGCCGGTCTGCCCGCACAAAAATCTTTCCTTCCGGCAGTTCATACTGCAGCTCAAAACTGAGGTCAGGAACGTCAAGCAAAAGCCGTCCTGCAACCGTCTCGGCCAGCTCCACAAAGTCAAACCGGGTAATATGCAGCCCAGCGGCCCCGCTCTCCAGAGCTGACAAGTCCAGCAGGGTCACAATCAGGCTGTTCATACGCTCAACCTCAGAAACAATGACCTGAGCATATTTCTGCTTCTTATCCTCGTCAGTTTCGTCCTGCAGGCCCTCGGCGTAGGCACGGATAATACCCAATGGGGTTTTCATTTCATGCGACAGATGGTCTACCAGTTCTTTGCGTTCGTCCAAAAGGAGCCGTTCTTTTTCCACATCTTTTTCCAGCTGTGTATTTGCGGCCTCGAGACGGAAAAGGGCCTGCTGGAGATTCTCCGCCATTATGTTCAGGCTTTCAGACAGCTCCCCAAACTCGTCCGCTGCAACAATCTTGCAGGGAGCTGAGAAATCCAACTGCGCCATCCGTTTTGCCGAATCATTTAGCTGCGCAACAGGCTTTGAGATGAACCGTCCCATAAAAAAATCAATGCATAAAACCAACAGCAGCACAAAAAGAACCCAAACCGCGTCTCCTCCAACAGAGAGACGGGTAGAAAGTATATAGGAAGCGATCAGCGCCAACCCCGCCAGTTTAGTTAACATCAATATTTTTTTCCGAACTGTACGGAGAGAAAATGCTTCTTTCATGGCGTAACCTCGAATTTATAGCCTGAGCGGATCAGCGTGACAATGTGCCGCCCCCCCTCCCCCAGCTTTTGCCGAAGCGTCTTGATGTGGGTATCTACGGTACGGGTGGTCCCCTCAAAGTCATAGCCCCAAATACGGTTTAGAAGTTGCTCCCTGCTGAAAATCTGTCCAGGGTTTTCCATAAAAAACGAGAGTAATTCATACTCTTTGTGCGTCAACGTAATTTCCTGCCCGTTCCAATAGACCTTGTGCGCATTTCGCTGAAGCATGATTTTTCCGACGCTGATCGTTCCAGCGAAGACAGCAGAAGAACGGCGCAAAAGGGCGTTCACCTTTGCCAGCAGCACCTTGGGGCTGAAGGGCTTTGTCATGTAGTCATCCGCGCCGTAATCATAGCCTTTCAGTTTATCGTCCTCCCCGCTTTTGGCGGTTAACATGAGAATCGGTATATTGCTCATTTCCCGCGCCATTTTACAGACAGAAAAGCCATCCAGATGGGGCATCCTCACATCCAGAATCATCAAATCCATCGGCCTGCTTTTTAGAATCATAAGGGCATCTATGCCGTCATCAGCGGTAAAACAGACGTATCCGCCTTTTCGCATATAGTCTACGATGATGTCCTGCATGGCCTTTTCATCTTCCACAATCAGAATATTTGCCATAGTCCCTCCTAATCGCTGCAATTCCCGTTTTTATTATATTTTGTACAGCGCAAAAAAGCAAGAGGGCAGACAGGCCAATTAAAACGATCCGGATGAAATGCCTCCGCCCCCTCCGCTGCAGCATTTGATCTGCAGCCTTCTTCCTGTCCACATTTCGCAGCCAGCTCCTAAACCGAAGAGGGACCCCGACCTCGGTTTTTCCGAACATCATTTGGTTTGCAACCAAAATATTTATGAAAAACCGTCGAAAAATAACTCATGTTAGTAATACCAACGCGCTGTGCAGCATCTGAAACACGCATATCTGTCGTTTCCAGCAACCTTCTTGCATGCCGCAAGCGCACTGTCATTAAGTATTCCGTAAAATTTACGCCAACCTCTTTCTTAAATTGGCGCGACAGATAGTCCCGATTGAGATAAACCACGTCGGCAACCAGGTTAAGCGATAGATCCTCGGTATAATGCCGTCCAATATATTCCATCGCCTTACGAATCGGCATGGAATACCGCCGGTCCTGCCCGCGAAGCAATTCCGTACACGCCTGAACACAGACAGAAAGCTCTTGCAATGTGCGGCTGCACTCACCAGATTCCCGCAGCCAGGCAGCTTCTTCCTCATGAGGAAACCCTTGAAGCAACGCATCTTTCAGCAAAGAAACCTGCGGATGCGCCGTTTCAGCAAACTTTAACATGAATTCCATCTCTGCACAGGCCCCTGCCGTATCCCCCTCCTCCATCCGCGCCGCCGCACGGATGGTATAGGGCTGCAGCTGCTCCGCACTTTCTAAATAGCCCAGCATCCTGTCTTCAGAACCGTAAAAACGGCGGCTTCGGTCCGCCAGCGCCTCCTGCACCGCATCTGCCAGCTGCTCCAAATGCAGATGTACCCGGCTGCATCCGACAACGCCTTTCAAGCAATCAACCAATTCTGTCAGTCTGCTGGCCTCTTCTCGCAGATTGGCAAACAAGAACCGTTCCTTATCATTGTACGCATATAGCAGCGGGTTCCAGTGCCGTCCAGCGATCTGCTGCTGCAGCACCGGCACATTCTCTCCCACTGCTCGGAATACTAAAACAC
Organism: uncultured Butyricicoccus sp.; assembly: GCA_947575935.1. Taxonomy (GTDB): domain Bacteria; phylum Bacillota; class Clostridia; order Oscillospirales; family Butyricicoccaceae; genus QXXE01. The sequence continues at coordinate 3,754 of CANPPM010000130.1, forward strand.
AAAAAGAGTGCATTTCCAGCCCGAGCTGTGCGTGCCGTAGATCACTTTCGCGCACCGGAAGCAGCGTAGGATCGCTCTCAACCAGCCTCCGCAAGTACTGATTCTGTCTGCTGTAGCTTTCAGCCTGACGCCTTCGGCGTGCCTCCCGCATACGGCGCAAACGGTCAAGCAAACGAGACAGCATTTCTGGATCCATTTCATTTTTCAGCACATAGTCATCCGCCTTATTCTGGATCGCTGTCCGCGCATATTCAAATTCCTCATGGCAGGTGAGCATAATCACGGTGGTAGCAGGATAACGCCGCTTAATTTCCTGCAGCAGTGTCAGCCCGTCCATCTTTGGCATGGTAATATCTACAAACACCAACTCTACCGCGGTTTCTTCCAGCATCTGAAGCGCCTGCGCGCCCGAACGTGCCGCCCCAACCACTTCTGCACCAGCATCTGCCGCCCGAACGCACTGGATCAAGTACTGTGCCACCAATGGCTCATCATCTACAATCAGAATCTTCATCTTCCCCAGCTCCTTCCTGCATTCTTTCCTGATATCGGTCTATCAGGATCGTCACCACAGCGGATTTCCCCGGTTCACTGCATATTTCTACCCGTGACTGGCCCCCATAAATGATTTTAACCCTCCGATCAACATTTTTCAGCCCAATCCCATGATGCGCCGGGCTGGACCGGTAATGACCGGAGCGTACCTCCTCCAGCCGTTTTGGCAATATGCCTTCGCCATTATCCTCCACGGTCAGATACAATGATTTTCCACGCATGCCCGCCCGAATACAGATACGACATCCCTCATCCTTCTCTGCAAATCCATGAAAAAACGAATTGCCAACCAACGGCTGCAAAATCATGCGCGGCACCAAAAGCGGCAGAAACTCCTGTGGGACTGCACTGCAAAATTCCACCTCTTTTTCTGTACGGCAATTCATAATGGAAATATAATTGCGAACTAAATGCAGCTCTTCCGCAAGCGGAACAAACTGGACCTCCGGTGTTGGCGGAACATGCAGCAGTTCAATCAGCTCCCCCATCATACGGCTTGCCCGCTCCATCTCCCCCATTCCCAGCAGGCTTCTAACGGCAATCAAAGTATTATTTAGAAAATGTGGATTGATCTGCGCCTGCAAAAAGTCGTACTCGTTACGTTGTTTTTCCTGCTCATGCAGACGAATTTCCCGGATCAGGCTCTGGATACGCCGGATCATATCATTGAACGCTGTGCTCAGCACAAACAGCTCCTCATACTCCTCCTGTACCGGCAGCAGCGCAATCCGGCCGGCCGGGATACTGCCAATCCGTCCGGAAAAGTCTTCAATGGCCCGCGTCACACGTCGTGCCCGCAAATACCCCAGCAGCCCTGCCAGCAGCGCGCCCAGCAAAACCGCCAGCATGCAGCTTCGCAGCATCCGCATCCCCTCAAGCAGAAGCGCATCCATTTCCTGTTCTTCCACAAAAGTCCAGCCGCTGTCAGGATCACGGTAAGTGGACAAAAGTATACTTTGTCCCCGGCGCTGAAGCACGCGGTAGGTGTTCGGCGGATTCTCCTCAATAAACGCCTGCATATTTGCGCCCCAATTCCCCACCCGCTGAGCGTTGCTGTGACTGACAATAATTCCATTTTGATCAAGAATATAAACGGTTGCACCGTCATTAACAAGCTTTTGAAACGTACGAAACAGTGCTTCATGCGCCGTTGTCAATACGATAACCCCCAAAGATCTGCCTGTTTTATCAAAAATCGTTCGTCCATAGGACAGCCCAAAGCTGGAAATATCCTTGGCATCCAAAAAACGGAGATTCCAACTGGTATCGGTTTCACCGCTGTAATGGCGGATATACCAGTATGTGCGTGTCAGGCTATCGATACTCCGGGAATCCCTGTTCGTAGAAAACGCGCGCCGGTCGTTCATCACAATATCAATGGTATAGTCCATGCCGATGTGGCGCAACAGCGCCCCTGTCTCCTCCAGCTGGCCGCAGATCTGTTCCCCGGTGGTATCCTGACAGGTCAGCAGTTCATAAAAATCCTCATACAGCATATCCATCACCCTGACCATGGTCGTACGGTTAACTGTGTTGCTGTCGCTAATCTGCTGAAGGACATCGACGCGTGACTTCCCCTTTTCGCCCAGCATAAAGCAGTATGTAAAATAAGTAACGGCACAGATTGCAACCATAGCCGAAGCGATCACGCACAGTAAGCCGGTTGTAAACACCGATTGAAAAATGTTTTTTCTTCTATTAGGTATTGGGGGACCAAGCTTTTGCAGCATCGCAATGCCTCCTTTTTTCCGTTCCTACCTTAATCATACACGAAATCTGAAAATTTGCATCCTCCAATTTACACCAACAACCGCTGCCAAGATATTCTGTCCTCCCATTTCATTATACCGGAAAGGCGTCCTAAAAAGCTTTTGATCCTTTGCGCTATTTTTTTATTTTTCTGTGCTGTTTTCTTCCTATTTCATTTTTTCCGCCCACCGCCTTGCATTCTCCGTTTTTTTGTGTTTTAATGAACGCAGATACGCTGTCTATAACACCTTGAAGGAGGAATATGCCATGCCACCTGTCAATCTGCTTCTTAAGCCTGCTTCATCTGCCTGCAATCTGGCCTGCCGGTACTGCTTTTACAAAGATGTTTCCGCCAGTCGGTCACAGGCCTTTGAAGGAATGCTTTCCCGGCAGCATTTAGAAGCTGCTATCCGCTCCGGGCTGTCCTATGCAGACGGGTGCTGTTCCTTTACCTTCCAGGGTGGAGAGCCGACACTTGCCGGACTTCCGTTTTACAAAGAAACCATCCGTTTACAAAAGCAGTACGCCCGGTCCGGTGTGCAGATACAAAACGCCATTCAAACAAACGGATATCTGCTGGATGATGCATGGGCTGAGTTCCTCGGGGAACACCGCTTCCTCGTAGGGCTGTCCCTGGACGGCCCCGCCGAACTGCACGACAAGAACCGTCTGGACAACCAGGGACGAGGCACATTTCAGCGTGTGATGCATACAGTACAACTGCTGAAAAAGTATCATGTATCTTTCAATATCCTCTGCGTCGTGACCGGGCGGAATGCACGAGCCGCTGAACGAATCTATAATTTTTACCGCAGGCAGGGCTTTGGCTGGCTGCAATTTATCCCCTGCATAGAACCGCCGGAGCAATGCTGCAGAATCCCTGGGCTCCATTTGTCTGCCAAGGACTACGGAATATTCCTAACGCGTATTTTTGACTTGTGGTATCAGGATCTGCAGCATGGAAAATATATCAGCATTCGTCATCTGGACAACTGGCTTGCTATTCTGTTAGGCGGCTCTCCAGAAGCCTGCAACATGTCAGGACACTGCTCCGTGCAGTTTGTGGTCGAAGGAGACGGGGGCGTCTATCCCTGTGATTTTTATGCATACGACGAATGGCGTCTTGGTACCGTCGGCGAGGAAGCGCTGGAGCAACTGCTGCAATGTGAAAAAGCGGCGCACTTTGTAAAGGCTTCCCATACGCTGCCGGAACAATGCGCTGCATGCCGTTGGCTGCTGCTGTGTCGGAATGGCTGCCGGCGCGATCGGGAAATTCTCCCAGACGGCCGTCCTGGCCTCAACCGTTTCTGCGAAGCTTATCTGTATTTTTTCTCGCAAAAGCATCGCCAACTCAAAGACGCCGTCCGGCTGCTTCTGCATATACGCAGTGCACAGCGAAATACCGATTCCGCACTTCCTTCCCGAATGCACGATTATCTGTTTACTGCAGAGACGTCAAACACTGTTTGAACATCGTATTTGAGCCAAAAGGCAGCAATACGATGACGATTGAAAAAAACGGAAACGCATGCCGGCAAAAAGACCGCACTTAAGCGTATGACTGCTTCTAAACGGCTCCAAATTGCCAGCTTCCTTTCTGTGCGTCAGCTCCTGCAAAAGTGGAGTCTAGGGTTTGTTTGAAAAATGTCAATACGCCCAAACAACGGTTCTTTTTCCGCCATACTTC
>CANPPM010000131.1 GCA_947575935.1 uncultured Butyricicoccus sp.
GTATCCAGAACCGTTTTGGCCAAGTGGGTCCACAGGCGTTCCTGATGGAGCAGTACAACTTGACGGCAAAGGATATCGCGGCGGCCGCCGTGAAAGCGATGTCCCGCAGGATATGACCGGTTCCCGCCGTAAATCAGAAAGGGGGTAGCGCTGATGTCGGAATACGTGCTGGAAATGCGGCATATCGCGAAATCGTTCCCCGGCGTGAAGGTATTGGATGATGTGACTTTGCAGGTAAAACCAGGCGAGGTGCACGCGCTGATGGGGGAAAACGGCGCGGGCAAATCCACACTGATGAAAATCCATTTACACGGCAGATGCGGGCGAGGTGATGCTCAGCGGCGAGTCCCTGCTGGCGCGCGGCCCGCGGGAAGCGATGGACAAGGGCATTGCGATGATCCACCAGGAGCTGAACCAGATCATGGATATGCAGGTGTATGAAAATATCTATGTCGGCCGCGAGCTTCGGAAGGGAATCCTCGTTGACCGCAAGGCCATGATACGGGAGACCGAAGACCTGCTGCGCGAGCTTGGGATCAACATTCCCGCCATGGCGTATATGCGCGATTTGAGCGTAGCCCAATGCCAGCTGATCGAAATTGTAAAGGCGATTTCGATTTCGGCAAAAGTGGTCGCGATGGACGAGCCGACCTCCGCGATTACCGAACGCGAGGTGGAAACGCTGTTTGCGCAGATCAGGTGGCTGAAAAGCGAAAGCGTCGCAATCATCTATATTTCGCATAAGATGGATGAGATTTTTCAGATTTGCGACACCATAACTGTATTGCGGGACGGCCAATTTATCGGAACGGACGCGGCGGCGAATATGACCAACGAGCAGCTGATCCGCATGATGGTCGGGCGCGATATCACGGAGGTCTTCCCCAAAGCAGAAGCGGAAATCGGGGACGTGCTGCTGGAGGTCAAGAACCTGAGCTATGGGCGGCAAGTGAAAAACGTCAGCTTTTCACTGCGGCGCGGCGCGGTGCTTGGGATTGCGGGGCTTGTCGGCGCGGGACGTTCGGAATTGGCCGAGACAATTTTTGCGATGCGGCAGAAGTCGGCAGGGGAAATTCTGATCGGTGGAAAACCCGTCGAAATCCGCCATCCGAAGGACGCCATTCGGAATCGGATCGCCCTGATTACCGAAGACCGGAAAATCACCGGGCTGAATCTGGCCGGCACGGTGGCGGAGAATACGACGCTGGTCGACCTGTCCCGCCATTCCCGAGCGGCCTGATCGACCGTCAGAAGGAAAACCGGATCACAGATGCGTACATTCAAAAGCTTTCCATACGGACGCCGAGCGTACAGCAGCTTGCCGGCAGGCTGTCCGGCGGCAACCAGCAGAAGGTCGTCATTTCTAAGTGGCTGCTCAGCGAGCCGGAAATCATCATCCTGGACGAACCGACACGCGGCATCGACGTTGGCGTGAAGCGTGACATTTATCTGCTGATCGGGGGACTGGTCCGCCAGGGCAAGGCGGTTATCGTGATCTCTTCGGAAATCCCGGAGGTTATGGGGCTGTCCGACCGTATCCTTGTCATGGCGGAAGGTCGAGTGACCGGCGAGCTGGCGCGCCCCGATTTTCTCAGGAACGGATTATGACTTACGCCGCACAGTTTGGAGAGTGAAACCATGATAAAAACAAATTCAAAAAGCATCATAAAGGATTTTGGATTGCTGCTGATTTTTCTTGTGCTGGTCGCGGCTTTGGCGGCAGTGTCGGGCGGCGCGTTTGTCAAGTCTGGTAACCTCGTCAGTATCTTAAAGCAGACCGCGGTAAACGGGATTCTTGCGATGGGCATGGCCTTCGTCATTATCTCGGACGGCATCGATCTCTCGGTCGGCTCTATCGTCGGGCTGGCAGGCGTGGTTGCTTGTATGCTGGCGCACCCGGCGGCCGCGGGCGAAATCGACGGTCCGGGGCAGTTCCCGCTCATTGTCGCAGGATGCGCATGGACAGGGGGCAATGGCGGTTGAGGCTTTGACTGCTTACCTGAATGGGGAAACCATTGCACCGCTGAATTTCACCGAATGCGTCTGGATTGATGAAAGCAATATTGCGGATTATGTCTCGTAAGAAATCAATACAGTTTGACGCAGCATCATGAATGGATAAAACAGAAACCCTTAAAAAGTCTTCTTGATTGACTGCGCGCTGTGATATATCAGCGCGCAGTCGGGTTTCTGAACTTTTCTCCTTGTACTACTTGTATAATGGAAACATGACTTACAGTAAAAACAATATAAAATTTAGGCAGGCGGCATATAAAACCATGCCGCTTGATTTTTTGTCGAATTTTTGCGAATGATTTGTAAATATCTTGTAAGAGATTTGAAAAAGATTTGTGTGTTGTTTTTGTATACTGTACTTAATGGCAGAACTCTCGCGTGAAAAAATTGACTTCAAACCATTGCATGTAATCTCTTTCTGTGTTTTGGTCGGATTTCGTATTCATATTAGAAAACTAAAAAATTTAGGATTGTCTATATAAGACAATATGAATATCGGCAGGGTAGCAGCGATAACTGCCAAGATTTTTGAAACCGAAAGGAGAGTGATAATCGCCGCCCATGTGCCGGAGACTGCAAAAGGATTTTGATACATGACGGCGGGAAAACCTATTCGCATCGTAGAGCAGTATCACATTTTTGAGCAACTACAGCACAGCGCTTACAAAGAACTGGTTTCTTTCAATATAAAAGGAGCGGCCGATTTTACGCAATTGTGTGAGATCGGCCGCTCCTTTTATATTGTAGGGCATCGACCGCGGTGCCGTTCTCCTCCGCATCTGAAATCAGGATTGACAACAACGATTTCAGAATAAGGAGGACTGTCTAAATGGCAGAGAACAAAAGGTACATTATTATGATCAGCGGAAGGCAGATCGAGGTCAACCAAGAAATCTATCAGGCGTACTATGGTATAGAGCGGCATGCCCGCACGCTGGATGAAAAGGATCAGTGCCATGGGCTGGCGCTGTATAGTAATCTGGATACGCCGGAACTTTCGGGCGAAGCGATGATTCCCGACCGCGATGCTGTGAGTACCGAGGATGCCGCAATCGCGCGTATTTTGTGTGAGACGCTGCATCGGTGTCTGGCTTTGTTGCCTGAAAGTGACCGGAAGCTGTTGCAGGCAATCTATTTTGAGGGCCTCAGCGAGCGTGAACTGGCGGAGCAATCCAGTGTCCCGCAGAGTACGGTTCATGATCGACGGCGCAGGGCAATCCAGCGGCTCAAAAAATTTTTCTGAAATTTTCAAAAAAAATCCGGTCAAACTACCTCTGAGTTCGGCTTAGTAGTGGGAGGGTATTTTGCTCCCTCCCGCTGCTCTTTGAAAAATTCATATCCGATGCTTTGGATACGTTCCTGACGTGCTCCCTTGGAGGATGCGCGAAGACCACCTGTAGAAACGCGTGGAGTGAACTCGAAGCCATTTTCTTTCTGTTTTTGTTCGAACGCTTCACCCGCGCTCCCTTCTATCAAACGACGGCCTATCCATTCTTTATAAGGTGTAAGCGGGCCCATCCGACCAGAAAACCGGCTGTGGTAGCTGGTATCGCGACGACAGCGTCAGGGATCATGATACTCCCGTCCAGTCCCGTAATCAGGAGGGCGGCCGACAGAGATCCTACCGGGGGTGAGATTCCCGTGAAGCGGTGGAGCCAGCTGCTGTCCAAAGAGGTTGCCCGGTGTGCTTGGAGGAGTAGTGTCGAATACGAGTGCAGAAACAATCAAAAGAGAAATCTTGATAACAGATGCCACAGGGATCGCTCCTGCGGGAGACTGCGGGAAGGGGTCCCTGTGTATGTGTTATCAGGTTATCTGTTTTTTCGCGCAGAATTGGCTGGATGATTGTCCTGACGGTGAAGATGTGGTATAATACAAAAAAGGAGAGTGATACCCTTGAAACAGATAGACCGCATCATTGAACAGGTCGATGGCAGTATGCGTATAGAAGGTATGCCCCTTAGCAGCATGGATAAGGAGCGTATCCGTAGATGTGCGCACAGCGAAGGGCTTGTAGAAGCAGAAATTCGGGCCCTACTCAAAAAGCATTCATCACCTGTGGTGACTGAACATGGGCAAAGGATATAGTTATGACTATGAATGGGATGATCGTTATTGTTATCCGCATTCAAATGTGTTGAGAAATAAGCTCGGGATTACGGATGCAGAAAAGCTTCAAATTGCCGAACGCGAGATTACATCATTGAGAATTGCAAGAGCAAAGATAGAACCTGTCAAAGGTGACTTTGATTTGAAGCATTTGCAGCGGATACACCACTATATTTTTAGTGATATCTATGAATGGGCAGGTGAGCTGCGTTGGGTCAATATTGCGAAAGGGAACTTCTTTTGTGCCGCTCCATATATCGAAGCTCAAGCCGAGGAATTGTTTGACAGACTCCGAGCTGAGAAGTATTTGGCAGCAGTTCTCAAAAAGAGTTACCGATTCGTTTAGCTTACTATCTCAGTGAAATTAATGTGATACATCCGTTCCGTGAGGGAAATGGACGCACGCAGCGACTTTTTGTTGAATATTTGGCAGCAGAAAATGGATATCTTGTTGACTTTTCCGATGTTTCGAGTGAAGAAATGATTTTGGCGTGCGACGCTGCTTTTAACTGCGATTATGAATGGATTAATTCTTTGATGAGACGAATTGTGTCGCGAGATTTGAGCGGAGAAAATGAATAGTTTTATAAAACATGTGAAGATCGAGCCAAACAGCTGCAGAAAGAGTATGACCATAGAAGGACTATAGCAGTGGGATACCCATTCAGGTCGGTGTCTACAGCGACAGGATGTATATCGCAAATGCTGGACGGCTTCCGGAGACTTGGACGTTAGACAACCTTATGAGCAAACATGCATCTCAGCCGTTCAATCCCAATATCGCCCATGTTTTCTATTTGGCAGGCTTTATAGAAAGCTGGGGGCGCGGCATCGAAAAGATATTTCGTGCTTGTGCTGATGATAATGTCCCACCGCCAGAGTATTCGATTCATCCCAACGATATTATGATTCAATTCACTGCTCCGGAAGATCGTATTATCTTTTCGGTGAGGGTAAATGATAGGGTGAACGATCAGGTGAATGATAGGGTGACTGATCGCGAAAAAAAGTTGTTATCGCTTTTGATGGATGATCCTGGACATACTGTGCAGGAACTTGCGGATAAGATGTCGGTCAGCAGGAAATCTGTTTCAGGCTATCTGAAGTCACTGAAGGATAAGGGCATCATTGAGCGAATTGGTTCGGCCCGCCGTGGATATTGGAAAATCAATGCAGAATAAGAAACGGCAAAATTGTATAGTCATGGTTAGCGTCGGATGATTCATCCGGCGCTTTCCTTATTTCAGTAAACCCGCATGTTCTTGAAATAAGAGAGCTTTTCAGATGACGTTATTTCAATTTCAGGGCGAATGCGGATAAAATCATTATTTTCAGGAGGTCACATGATGGGAGCAATGGACGAAAAAAGAAACGCGTGCCGGATGGAAATGACGGTAAAAGGTCGGAAAGTAACTTTACAATTCACAGAGGAGCCGAACCCCGATGTTGCAATGCAGGTCAAACGGCTGTTGCTGGGAACCTGCCTGTTATCAGCCGAACGGCAAAACGCAGAATAAAAGTTGAAATATTTCTAATTTTCAGTAGCTATTTGGAGTGTGATGTGAGATAATAGGTTTGGCAAAGAGACGGTGAACCTTGACAACAGAATATGGTTTGGATGTCTGCCCTCACATTACGAAATTTGCAGAAAATTCAATGGGAGGACAGATAAAATGGCTGAAAGAGTTCAATGTTTATACCGCGTATCCACGACCAAGCAAGTCGATCACGACGAACAGGACCGCGCTGATATCCCGGTGCGGCGCAAAGCTTGCCGCGAGTTCGCAGACCGAATGGGATGGACGATTGTTGGAGAGGAACAGGAAACCGGTGTATCCGGATACAAGGTCAGCGCGAATGACCGCGATAAGCTTCAGCTAATCAAAGAACGCGCAGAACAGGGCAAGTTCGATATCCTGCTGGTGTTCATGTTTGACCGGCTCGGACGTAAGTCCGACGAAACTCCATTCGTAGTCGAGTGGTTCTGCAAGAAGGGCATTAAGGTCTGGAGCGTCAACGAAGGAGAACAGCGCTTTGAATCCCATACCGACCGCCTGACAAATTACATCCGCTTCTGGCAGGCCGATGGTGAAAGTCAGAAGACTTCCATCCGTACCAAAACGGCACTCGGCCAGATGGTGCAGGAAGGACGGTTCCGGGGCGGCAAAACGCCGTTTGGGTACAAGCTCGTCAAGAGCGGCGTGTTCATTAAGCGAAAGCACGAGGTTTATAAACTGGCAATTGATGAGGAGGAAGCCGGAATTGTTCGCATGATGTTCGATCTCTGCGTCTCCTCCGGCTTCGGCAGGTGGCGGATGGCAAATTTTCTCAACGACCACGGAATCAAAAACCGCAGGGGAGAAAACTGGCACGATGCAAGCGTTGGCGCGATCTTGCACAACCCGTTATATAAAGGAATCCTGCGCAGCGGTGATACATATTCTGAGCCGTTCGAGGAAATCCAGATCATCCCGCCAGTTACCTTCGACCTCGCGCAGAAGCTTATGTTGGAGCGTAAGATGGAAAATAAAGATGAACGCCATATTCCGTTGAACACGACTGGTCAGTCGCTGCTCTCGGGCAATGTGTACTGTGGCCGCTGTGGAGGGCGGCTGGTTCTGACTACGAACGGGGCCGTTGTCCGGAAGGCGGATGGAACAGAAAACCGTAAAAAGCGTATCCGCTATGTGTGTTATCGGAAAACCCGCCGCCGCTTCGAGTGTGACGGTCAGACCGGTTACACGATGCACATCCTGGACGGCATGGTCGAAGATATCCTGCAGCAGGTGTTCCGCAAAATGCAGGCGGTTTCCGACAAACTGATTGTTGGGACGGCGTTTGAAAAGCAAATGACGCTTCTCCAAGCGGATCTCCAGCGAGCGAAAGCCGAAAATGCCAGCGTCAATCGGGAATATGAGTCCCTGAAAGCAGAGATCATGAAAGTGGTGCAGGGTAAAAGCCTGCTTCCTGCCGAGGTTCTCAATGAAATGGCAAAGGAAATCCGTGAGAAGCTGATGGCGACCAGCAGACGTATTACCAAGCTAAATGAGGAACTTGCAGGAGGAACTTGCAGACGGCAATGCCCGTATGGAGGACTTGCGTGCGGAATACCAGCACATCGTATCGTGGTCAGAAATCTTCGATAAAAGCGACCGCGCAACGCAGAAAATGATCTGTGCGTACATCATCAAGCGTGTGACCGTCCGTCGCGACTACCAGCTGGATATCGAATTCAATATCAACGTCCAGCAGTTCCTGCACGGCATCGACAGCTTGGAGCAGCAGTGTAAAAAGAGGAAACCCTTGAAAGCCAGAAACGCATAAATCCAAACTGAGCAGTGCTATCATGATTCCAACTTTTGAATTGTTTCTGCCAATTTTTTATGCGAGTGGCCGAAGATGATGCGCAAACGCCCTCCCGGCTTTTTGGAGGTGCATACCCGATGATTCGGGAGAGCGTTTGACTGGCAGTCAAGAGGTCATGGGTTCGATCCCCACCGTCTCCACCAAAAGAAATTCACCATCGACTTTCTGGACAAGAAGATGAAGGTCAACGAGGGCGAGGTTCCGCAGTATTACATCGAGCAGAGCCACCAGCCCATCATCGACCCGGA
>CANPPM010000132.1 GCA_947575935.1 uncultured Butyricicoccus sp.
GGTTCCGGCGGTCGTCGGGATGAGGATCAGTTTTACAGTGCGTTCTCCGAATACCTTTCCGCCGCCCGCGTAATAGTCGCAGATGCTGCCTTCCTGGCCTGCAAGGCAGGCGACCGCCTTTGCGGTATCCATACTGGAACCGCCGCCGATACCGATGATGGTTGTTGCTTTCATAGATCGTGCAAGCGCCGCGCAGGCATCCACACTGTCGGTTGACGGGTTTGGCTCTACCCCGTGGAAATATTCAACCCGGCAGCTGTGGAAACTGCTGCGCAGCTTCTGCACAGTGCCGTTGTCATACAGGAACGGGTCGCAGACGATCAGCACGCTGCCGCCGCGCACCTCCAGTTTTCCGGCCAGTCCCGTCCCGTAGCGGATTTCGACCGGCATCCAGAAACGAAATGCGGATGAATTCATATGTAATCACCTTTTTTATCGAAATTCATTCGGAGAGCGGGAGCCCCCCGGATATTACATCTGTGCTGCAAGCTCAGATTCTTCCTTCGCGCGCTGCTCGGACAGGATGCCGCACGCCCCCAGCAGGACGATCAGCATACCGCCAATCTGCCAGGCCGCAAGGCGTTCGCCAAACAGCAGGAAGGAAATGCCGCCTGCTACGACCGGCATCAGCAGCAGGAACACTTTGACCAGCCAAACAGGAAAGCGGGCAAGGTCATAATAATAAACCAGATAAATGCCGGTCTGCCCGCAGCCTGCGACCACAAGGGACAGCAGAAGCCCTGGCCGCGAAGGGATAAGGGCAAGCTGCGGCAGCGCGCCCATAGCCGCTGCCGTTACGGTAAAGAGCGCCAGTGTAATCAGGTTGTTGTAAAATGCGATTGTGTGGCTGCCGACCGATCCTTTTGGGCTGCGCTGGACGCTTTTGATCAAAAAAGCGTTGATCGAAACAAACAGCGCGCTCAGCAGGAAAAAGGGACCGCCCGGGTCGGACAGCGACAGCTCCCGCGGGTCAAGCCCCATCACCAGCAGCACGCCAAACAGCATACAGAGGGTGTACAGCCATTCCCGCCGGCGGAATCGCTGCTTGTAGATCAGGACGCTGATCAGGTTGACAAACAGGATATCGGTTTTCAGCAGTGCGGTCCCGCTGCCGGAGGAAGAAATCTGCAGGCCGACAAATGCGGTAAAATCCAACAGGAAACCCATCAGCCCGATCAGGCAGAGGCGCCCCCGCACGCCCTTTGTCTGGAACAGGCGGGAGAGCTCGCCGGTGCTGCGCATGATCACAGACAGCAGTACCAGCGTCAGCAGGCGGATGACGATCCCCACCGTAAAAACGGATATTTCGCTCACTGCTTGACCGCTTGCGACATAGTAGACGCCCCAGATGACGGCTAGCCCGGCCAGCGGGAAAATTTGTTTTGCGTTCATGTATGCGCCGCAGCGCGCCGTTTTGCCGTCATGCGTCTGCGCCTCCCTTCGCACGTTTCGCCTTTACCAGATGCATCAGCGACGGCAGGAAGACGGAGAGGAATGCAATCAGCAGCAGACAGAGGGAAATCGGGCGGGTAAAGAAGATCGAAAAACTGCCCTTGCTGACCATCAGCGAGCGCTGAAGGTTCTTTTCCAGCGTATCGCCCAGAATCAGCCCCAGAATAACCGGCGGCATGGGAAAATCCAGTTTCATCAGGAAGAAGGCCAGCACGCCAATCAGCATCATCAGGAAAATATCGTTGACGCTGTTATTAAGCGCAAAAGTGCCCACGATACAGAACACGAAGACGATAGGGGTCAGATAACGATTGCTGATATCGCCAATTTTAGCAAATAGGCGGATGCCGCAGAAGCCCAGCAGGCCCATACACAGATTCGCGACGAACAGCCCGACGATAATGGTATATACTTTTTGCTGTTCGCTGGTGAACAGCAAAGGCCCGGGGACGATGCCCTGCATCATCAGCGCGCCCAGCATGACTGCCGTACCCGCGTCGCCGGGAATGCCCAGCGTCAGCAGCGGAATCAGCGCGCCGCCCGAAACCGCGTTGTTGGCCGCCTCTGGGGCGGCAACGCCTTCAATACGTCCGGAGCCGAATTCCTCCGGCTTTTTATCCCAGCGGCGGGCCTCGTTATACGCCAGCCAGGAGGCGATATCGCCTCCGGTACCAGGAATTGCGCCGACTACGGTGCCGATGACGCTGGAACGAATCATCGTAGGCAGTGTTTTCCGCAAATCGGGAAGGCTTGGGAAGGTGCGTTTCAGCCTGACGCTTTCATGCTTCTGCTCACCGCCTGCGTTTTCAACATTCGCAAGGCCCTGTGAAAATGCATACAGGCCGATCAAAACCGGAACCATTGCAATGCCGCCCAGCAGATAGGTCGTACCGAAGGTAAAGCGTTTTACGCCGGTCAGCGCGTCCATGCCGACCGTCCCAAGCATCAGCCCAAACACTGCGCTGATCAGCCCTTTGGTAACGTTTTTAGAGGAAAGGCTGGTCACCATGCTCAGCCCGAAAATGGCAAGGGAGAAATATTCCGGCGAGGTAAAGGATAACGCGACCTTGGACAGCAGCGGTGCGGTCCAAAGCAGCATGATTGCACTGAACAGCCCGCCGAACATGGAGGAAAAGGTTGAAATACCAAGCGCCCGCGCCGCCTCCCCGCGCATGGTCAGCGGGTATCCGTCCAGCACCGTGGCCGCCGAGTTGGCGGTGCCGGGCGTCTTTACCAGAATTGCGGTAATTGATCCGCCGTAAATTGCACCGCAGAATACGCCCAGCAACATGAGAATCCCGGTGGTCCCTTCAAACCGCAGGGTTAGGGGCAGCATCAGACTCAGGCCCATGATGGAAGAGAGGCCCGGCATTGCGCCGACAAAAATTCCGACAAAGGTTCCCAGCAATACGATCAGCAGGTTGAACGGCTGGAATACGACCCCGATTACCGTGATCAACGATTCTAACATTTTGTCACCATCCTTCTATCAGCCGAACAGCAGACCGCCGGTCAGCTTTAAATCCAGCAGCAATACAAATATCAGATAGACAAACGCCAGGATACCGATGGTCAGCGCGGCATTCATCCACAGCCGTTTTTCACCCAGCAGCCGCATGACTGCCGGCACAAGGAAAAGAATCGCAATATAAAATCCAAGCAGCTTGATCAGGACTGCAAACAGTAGCAGGATCCCAAAGAGGATCACCATCCGTTTCATCCCGGCCGACCGGAAATCGAATGGCGCGGCGCTTTCCGGCGCGCCGTTCTTTTTCAGCGCGGCCTGCGCTGCCATAATCACCGATAGCACAATCAGCAGTACACCCAGCATGGCAGGCCATACGCCGGAGCCCATTGCTGTACCGCTTGCCGCCGCGCCAAGCGTCAGCGACGAACGGATCATCAGCAACGCCAGTACGATGAGAAGCGCGGAAACGCCTAAATCATATTTTTTCATGATACACTCCGTTTCAAAAAACAGGCACGGCGCGGAATCCGATTCGGATCTTCGCCCGTGCCTGGGGGATTTTGGCCTGTAGCCGGCTTTTTCGGGTAGCGCCTGTTTTCAAAGGGACAGGATGCCCGCGGACGGCGTTTTGATGGTTTAAAAACAGAAGTCTAGGGCTTGCTTGAAAAATGTCAAAACGCCCAAACAGCGCTTAACCGACGAGGCTCTTGTAATAGTCCGCCTGAGAAGCGATGAAGGCCTGCTGCTCGTCGACGCCAATCGTGATCGGCTCAAAGTAGAAGGTTTCGCGGGTTTCGGCATACTGGTCGGAAGCGACAGCGTCGCTCAGCGCGGATTGCAGGAAGGTTACCACGTCGTCGGGGGCGCCTGCCGGTACAGCGATCATAATCCAGCTCAGCAGATTCACGTCTGCAAAGCGCTCGTCAACCTCTGCCATAGTGGGGATATCGGGGGAAGCGATGGAACGCTCTGCGGAGGTTACCGCAATTGCGACCAAGTCCCCGGATTCGATGTTGCCGACTGCCGGAGCCATTGCCGAAATGCAGATGTCAGATTCCCCGGACAGCACGCCCGCAATTGCGTCGGTCGCGGAGTCATAAGGGACGGAATCGATCTGAAGCCCTGCTTGGGTCAAAATGGAGCCAAGCATATTCGGTACGGTGCCAACACCGGTCACGCCGACCACCAGCTGGCCGGGATTGGCCTCTGCATAGGACACGAATTCTGCGAACGTAGTAAACGGCGCGTCCTTCGCCGCAAGAAGCAGGTAGGGATCCTGCTCGACGGTCGCAAGCGGGATCATACGCTCTGTAGGGTTGATATCGGTCGTACCATTCACGAAATTGAGGACTAGATCACAGTTGAGAAGCCCCAGCGTATAGCCGTCCGCGTCGTGCGTCAAAAAGGCCTCCGTACCGATCAAACCGGAGCCGCCCACCTGATTGGTAACCGTAATCTGCCGGTCAAGCACCGATTTCGGAATTGCATCCAAAACGCCGCGTACCGCAAGGTCTGTCGTACCGCCAACCTTATATGGAATAATGATTTCCAGATCCTTTTCGGGATAGCTGGATGCGGGCGCTTTGGCATCGGACGTCTCGGGTTGGGCCGGCTGTTTTGCATCTGCAGAGCTGTTCCCTGATGAAGGGCTGCCGCATGCAGCCAGTGATGACAGCATCGCACAGGACAAAAAGAATGCGATCCACTTTTTCATAACAACACTTCCTCATCTTTCTTTTGTTTCTTTTCAAGAAATCGAAAGAGCGTTTATTTCGTTTCAATTTCTTTTCTACAGAATATCATACTTCATTTACTCCGTCAACTTATTTTCTAAAAACAGGGAAGAAAAATTATGCGTCCGACTTTGTGCAATTTGACAAGATTGAATGAGCGCAGAAAAGTATTTTACTCTTTAATTCTTTCTTTTTTTGAGTTTCCAATCGGGCAGGGCTGATTTCCTTGACATGACTGGATTTTATGTGCTATACTATCTAAAACGAAACTGATTTGGTGCTGATAATTTCGTTTTACTTTCTTTTTGAGGTGAACCTCCATGACAACAACAAATCCCCGGATACAATATATTCTCTCCGCGCTGATGGATCATAATATGATGACTGTTTCCGAACTTTCGGAAAAGCTGGGCGTTTCAACGGTAACTGTGCGCAAGGATGTGCGGGCCCTTGCAGAACAGAACCTTATCGTCCGGCAGCATGGAAAGGTTATGCTGCCCACAAGCGGCCAGCAGAATTATCTGCCGTTTCAGATGCGGAGTATGACGCAGTCGGAGGAAAAACGGTGTATTGCCGCCGCTGCTGCCGCCATGATTGAAAAAAACGACGCGATTATTTTGGATTCTGGTACGACGACGCTTGCAATTGCCGATCAGCTGCGCGGATGCTCGCCGGTCAACCTTGCTACCAATTCGGTCAGCATTGCGCATCTGCTTTCTGAGAGCAACCACATGATCAGTCTTGCGGGCGGGCAGATGCTCAACCACAGCATGTGTACCGCGGGGCCCGATGCAGAGAACTTTTTTCACAGCATTCAGGCGGAAAAAGCGTTTATCGGAATATCCGGCGTTTGGGATGATCTCAGCCTGACAACCGGACTCCGCCCGGAGGCCGCTACCAAAATGGCTATGATACAGGCCGCGAAAAAGGTGATTGTAGTTGCCGCGAATGATAAGTTTCACCGCAGCCAGATGTTTAATTTCTGTGCCGCGGACAAGATTGACGTGATTATTACGACTTGGCCGGAACTGCCGCCGCACATCCTGCAGCAAATTGAGCGGCATCACATTCAGCTGATTTATGCGGATACAAAGCAGGGGGACGCGCAGGCATAGAAGATATGTCAATCATGAGCAGGAGCGCTTGCTGTTATGCATGTTTGGGAAGCCGGAAGCGCGCTGCAAAAACGTGGCGCTGCGATCCGGGAAACTTTCGGATGCCGGAACATAGAGTGCCTGTTTGGGAAATTCCTTGATTTTTACGCTAAAAAGCCCGGTATCAAACCGGGCTTTTCACAAGGGAAGAAAGAGAAGATCAGATGGCGGTCCAGGCTGCGGTATGGTTCTAGGCGCGTTCCTTTTTTAGTTTGCAGCCGCATGCAGTCCTGCCCGTACAGTAGCGTATATTACAGCATTATGATAAGAGGGAGGCCGGCGCTTGTGCAGTATAAGAAAATGTAGTATAATATAGCAAAAGTTTTGAAAACCTGGATAGACAATGCCGGACCTTTGCGCCTTTGAACATGGACTTTGCAAGAGGAGAAGGTTTGTCCGCCGCTCTGTCCGGAGGAGGATCGTTAAATGATAAAGAAGCTGCAGAACGGCGTGGCGCGCCGGGTTGAGCTGGACAAGCTTAACTTTTGGAAGATATTTGGGCTGCAAACCTTCCTGTTTTTCGTTATTTATGGGGTGATGTTGATCCCAAGATTCTCTACCGATTCTTACTCCGTCTATTTTTATAGCAGTGATGGATTGAATGGATTTTTGGAGTTGGGCCGTACAGGCACATTTTTACTCTATAAGGCGTTGTTGGCGTTGGGCATTAACAGTGTCACGATGTCCCCGCTTTTTACCGCTGTCTTTTGCTTAACCATTGCATGGTCGGCAGCCGTGTTTTTGTCCTGTTTGAAAACATATTTTCCGTACCTGAACGGGCGTACGTTTTTGTTCGTAGAACTTGCCGTCCTACTGGCTTATGCCAACATTTATGTTGCAGAGCTGTTTTGTTTCTCCGATGTTGCCCTGATGTATACGTTTAATATCTTTTTCATGACGCTGGCGCTATCCCTGTTTTTTCACCGGAACAGAATCGTTGGCGTTGCCCTTTCGGCGGTCTGTCTGTGCTGTTCGCTCAGCTTTTATCAGGCGTCTTTGGGGATGTTTATGATCCTGGGTTCTGCCCTGGTTCTAATCAAACACGACGTGCTGTGGCCGCAGCCGGGGAAACGCAGTGCAGCGCCGTTCTTGCAGGAGCTGTTTTGCCTGCTGGCGGTCGGTGGCGGAGCAAGTATTGTCAACGTGCTCACGCTGAATATTTTAAGTTCTATAGGCTTTTCTTCAAATCGATCTCCATCCTTGCAGCTGGCAGATATTCTAGGCAGCGTGCAGCAGATGTTTTCGCAGTTCCGATTCTACTATTCTTGGGGGGTTCCCAGCTACCTAACAGGGATCCAAAAGGCCATCTTTGTCTTCTCAGGCCTTGCACTGCTTTTTATGCTGTCTGATTCTTTTGATAGAAACAGTAAGAAACGCTATCCGCTGGCATCGGTTGTCATCACGTTATTCGTGTTGATTACGAATCTTTTGCTGGTGTTTGCGCCCCATTTCTTGTCGAAAAATGTCTGGATTCCGCCACGATCCATCTACTCGTTTTTTGCGGTGTTTTCTTTTATGGCCATTATCACGGGCTACAATGATGCGCGTGCAGGGAAAGGAGTATCTCGCGCCGCATTGGCTGCTATGCTGCTTCTGCTTGGGGCAAACGCGGCGGTGATACAGTGTATAGCGCTGGATCAAATTAAAATGAATCATCTGGACCGGCTGGAGGCGGAGGAAATCGTCGAATACATCCAGGCATATGAGAAGGATAGCGGGCAAACGGTAG
>CANPPM010000133.1 GCA_947575935.1 uncultured Butyricicoccus sp.
CGCCGCTCCCCGCATAGGAGATGGTGTGCCCGTTTAAATCAATCGCAACCGCCTCGCTGATGCGGATTGTGTTGGAAACGGCGGAAATGTCTGCTGTTAAGATCACGGAACGGCCAGATTCCAGGGCAGCGCGCAGCGCGGCTTCGTCCTGCACAGAATCCGCGGCGCGCGTGTCCGCCGCTGCAGGGATTTGGGGCTGCGCCTGGTCAGGGCACTGCGCACAGTGGTGGGTGCATGCTTGTCCTTCGATCGGGGGGATATAGCCGCAGTCTTCGGTATGTTCGCCGCGCTCATGGGGGCAGTCCAGGAGATCAAGCGCTTCCCCCTCGACATAACCGCAGGATGGTTCCTGGGATGGGCGGCTGGGTTCGTTTTCAGCGGGGTCTTCCGGAGCTGTGTCTGCAGGCGTTTCGTCCGATGCTGCAGGGGGATTCTCTGGGGGGCGGGAGCCGTCTTCTTTTGCGGGGATACGGTCCGTATCGGCTTCTGCATTTGCCGCCTCCTCCGGCGTGTCCGCCGCCTCTGAAACCGCGTCCTGGAAGAGGGCGTCTGCCTGGCTACCGTTTGTTGGCGCTGCTGCTTGCTCGGGCGCTTCTGCAGCAGGCGCATAGCATTCTGCAGTATGGAGGTGGCTGGGGCGCACAAGCGTCCAGCAGGATTCGTCGTGCGCGTCGGCCTCCAAATGCGCGCAGGGAAGGCCGGGGACAGCTTCGGCATAGCCGCACAGTTCGTCGTGCGCGGGATGCGCAGGGCATAGCTTGTCCGGTTGTATCGCAGTCGCAGCATCTGCCAGATAGGGGAACAGCAGGCAGGTGCTTAGCAGCACCGCGGCTGCGCCTTTTCTCCGTATAGGACGTTTCCCCCTTTTTGAAACCAGTATCATTCCCCAATCCTCCTACAATGGTTCTATTTTAAATAGCTGCGCCGGAGCGCGGGCGCAGTTTTATCCACTATTAGCATTATAGCACAGCCCGCCCGGCAAATGCAATATAGAATTTGGAACTTTGCGACCGAATAACTGACGAGTTTTTTCGCGAAATCCTTTGGAAATTGTCTGGAAAAGCAGCTTCGGCAAGGCAGCGTTCGAAACGGGGCGAAGCGGAGGGGGACGCTGTGAAAAGCATCCGGCCCGCCGTGGTTTCGGCGGGCCGGATAGCGCGAGGATCGACGCGCTTAGATGGTGTTTCGGTGGGTTTGCGCTATTTAAGGCGTCAATATGTGACAGAGACGGATACCGCCAAGAGATTAGTAGCGGCACCCTTCTAACAGATCGCTTTTCATCTGCCAAAGTTTTTTGGACAGGTCAACGAAATACAGCTGTGGGTTTTCGAATCGTTTAACCGATTCCCACAGCGTCCCCAGCTGCTGTGCGCAGTAATCCCGGATTTCGTGTACGCTGGGCGATTCATAAACCCGTACGCCCTTTCGGAAAATTTGGACCTGCAGCGGTTTGGCGGCATAGTCATGCACTGTCTTTTTCTTCCAAGTATGGATGGGGTGGAAGAGGGTATAGGGTTTACCGGAGTCTATGACCTCGTCATAGGTGGTCAGCACGTCGCCGATCGCCTTATGGGTACGATTGTCATATAGCCGGTAAAGCTTTTTAAAGTGGGGGGTGGTGATCTTTTCGACGTTCTCAGAGACCTTGATTTTAGGAACGATCTGCCCCAGTGCGTTTTCGACTGCGACCAGTTTATATACGCCGCCGAAGACTGGTTCGGACTTGGAAGTAATGAGACGTTCGCCGATGCCGAAGGAATCAATGCGCGCCCCCTGCCCCAGGAGGTCGCGTACAAGGTATTCGTCCAGCGAATTGGATGCCATGATCTGCATATCCGGGAACCCAGCCTCGTCCAGCATTTCGCGCGCCTTGATCGAAAGATAGGCGATGTCCCCGGAATCCAGGCGGATCGCCTTGGGCCGCACCCCCATCGGTCCAAGGACTTCCTTGGCAACGCGGATCGCGTTTGGTACGCCTGATTTTAACACATTATAGGTATCGACCAGGAAGGTGCAGTTGTCCGGATAGGTCTGCGCGTAGGCCTTGAACGCTTCGTATTCAGAATCGAACATTTGTACCCAAGAGTGGGCCATGGTGCCGCCCGCCGGGATGCCGTAATCCCGGTCGGCCAGCGCGCAGGCCGTACCGTTGCAGCCGCCGATATAGGCAGCCCGCGCCCCAAAGATTGCCCCGGACGCCCCCTGCGCCCTGCGCGAGCCGAACTCCAGCACAACCTTTCCGCGGGCAGATCGTGAGATGCGGCTGGCTTTGGTGGCGATGAGCGTCTGATGGTTGATGGTCAGCAGGATCATGGTCTCTACAAATTGTGCCTGCACCATAGGTCCGGCTACGGTCACGATGGGCTCGCCCGGGAAGACCGGCGTGCCCTCGGGCACTGCCCATACGTCGCATGCAAATTTAAAATCCTTTAAATATGCAAGGAATGCTTCGGAAAAGCATTTCCGTCCCCGCAGGTATGCAATGTCCTCTTCCGAGAATCTCAGGTTTTCAAAGTAATCGATTAGCTGCGAAACGCCGGCCATGATCGCGTAGCCGCCGCCGTCCGGCACCCGCCGGAAAAACATGTCGAAATAGGCGCGGCGGTCGGCCATCCCGTGTTCGAAATAGCCGTTTGCCATCGTAAATTCATAGAAATCGGTCAGCATAGTCAAATTTTTTTCGGTCATTTTCGTACCCTCTTCATTTTCACGGGCTAGGCGCCGCCCGCCCGTTCTGTCAGGTGTAAAGACACCCTTTGCTCCAATCATAGTACATTTTCAACAAAAACGCAAGTCCCAAAACACCTGCCGTCTTCTTTTTCTTTGGATGAATCATACATGGTATGCATATTTATTCATTTTCAAAAATAATTATAAATTTTTCTTGCATTTCTCTGCAGGCCGTATTATAATAGGGGCATTGAAAAAATTCAAACCTGTGGAGGGTGCAAAAAAATGGCAAAAGAATATAAAAAGATCGTCCTGGCATACTCGGGCGGTCTGGATACTTCCATTATTATCCCGTGGCTGAAGGAAAATTATAACAATCCGGAGATCATCGCGGTCTCTGGGGATGTTGGGCAGGGGACCGAACTGGATGGTTTGGAGGAGAAGGCGCTGAAAACCGGCGCTTCTAAGCTGATCGTTGCGGATCTGACCGATGAAATGTGCGACGATGTAATCGTGCCTGCGCTTAAGGCGGGCGCCAAGTACGAGAGCTATCTGCTGGGGACGGCGTTTGCGCGCCCGATTATTGCCAAGAGACTGGTCGAGATTGCGCTGGAGGAGGGCGCGGACGCCATCTGCCACGGCTGCACTGGGAAGGGGAATGACCAGGTGCGCTTCGAGTTGGCGATTAAGCGTTTTGCACCACAGATGGGGATTATCGC
The DNA here is from genome assembly GCA_947575935.1 of uncultured Butyricicoccus sp. Lineage (GTDB taxonomy): Bacteria > Bacillota > Clostridia > Oscillospirales > Butyricicoccaceae > QXXE01. Next base: position 3,390 of record CANPPM010000133.1, read on the forward strand.
GCCCTGGCGTGAATGGGAGATCCGTTCGCGCGACGAGGAAATTGATTATGCGGAGGCCCATCACATCCCGCTCAAGATTACCCGCGAGACCAGCTACTCGAAAGATAAGAACCTGTGGCACTTGTCCCATGAGGGATTGGATCTGGAGGATCCTGCGAATGAGCCGGACTTGGATAAAGAGGGCTTCCTTGAAATGGGCGTTTCCCCGTTCCGGGCGCCTGATAAGCCGGTTTATGTGCGTATCGATTTTGAAAAGGGCGTTCCGGTCGCGGTCGACGGTGAGAAAATGAAGGTTTCCGACGTTATCCGGAAACTGAACCAGCTGGGCGGGGAGAATGGCATCGGTATCATTGACATCGTGGAAAACCGCCTGGTTGGCATGAAGGATCGCGGCGTTTACGAGACTCCGGGCGGCGCCATCCTGTACGCTGCGCACGAGCAGTTGGAAATGATCTGCATCGATAAGGATACCTTACATGAGAAGCAGAAGTTGGCGGTCGACTTTGCCGACCTGGTGTACAACGGCAAATGGTTCAGCCCCCTGCGTGAGGCGCTGTCTGCTTTTGTCGATAAAACACAGGAGTTTGTCACCGGTACGGTAAAGATGAAGCTGTACAAGGGCAATATCATCCCGGCGGGGATGACCTCGCCGTACTCCCTGTATTCAGAGGAGCTTGCGACGTTTGATGCCAGCGACTATGATCAGAAGGATTCCAAGGGCTTTATCAACCTTTGGGGCCTGCCCGATACTGTGCAGGCGCTCCGCGAGCAGGGCAAACTGAACAAAAAATAAGAAATTTGGATACGGCGCGGGCAGGTGGGATTCCTGCCCGTTTGCCGGTTTGCTACAGGAGAACGATTATGGCAAAAATGTGGGCAGGGCGGTTTCAAAAGGAGACCGATGCCGTTGTAAACGATTTTAATTCTTCCATCATGTTTGACAGCCGCATGTTCCGGGAGGACATCGAGGGGTCGTTAGCGCATGCCGCGATGCTCGCCAGGCAGGGCATTATTTCCGAAGAGGATCACGCGCAGATTCACGAAGGGCTGCAGCATATTCTTGCCAGCCTGGAGGCGGGAAAGGCCGACCTTTCCCCCGAAAAATATGAGGATATTCATATGGCGGTGGAACAGCTGCTGACCGAGCGCATCGGCGATGCCGGCAAGCGCCTGCATACCGCCCGTTCGCGTAATGATCAGGTCGCGGTCGATATGCGCATGTACACCCGCCGGGAGATTGGGAGCATCCGGACGTTGACGCTTGCATTCATGCGGGTATTGGTGCGGAAAGCGAAAGAGAACCTGCATACCGTCATGCCAGGGTATACCCATTTGCAGCGCGCGCAGCCGATTACCTTTGCGCATCATTTAATGGCTTACTGCTGTATGCTCCGGCGCGATGTGACGCGTTTGGAGGATTGCCTTGCGCGTATGGACGAATGTCCTCTCGGTTCGGGAGCGCTTGCGGGGACGACTTATCCGATTGATCGTGCGTATACGGCGCAGGCGCTTGGTTTTGCCGCTCCCATGGAGAATTCGCTTGACGGCGTATCTGACCGTGACTATTGCATCGAATTGTGTGCTGCGCTGTCCGTCCTGATGATGCATCTTTCCCGTCTGAGCGAAGAGGTTGTTGCATGGTGTTCGTGGGAATTCAAGTTTGTTGAACTAGACGACGCATATGCAACCGGTTCCTCTATTATGCCGCAAAAGAAAAACCCCGACGTATGTGAGCTGATTCGCGGTAAGACCGGCCGGGTATACGGCAGCCTGACCGCGCTGCTTACGCAGATGAAGGGCTTGCCGCTTGCGTATAATAAGGACATGCAGGAGGACAAAGAGGCGGTTTTTGACGCGGTCGATACGGTAAAAATGTGCCTTCGCGTCTTTGCGCCGATGTTTGAGACCATGACTGTTCTGCCGGAGAATATGAAAAGGGCCGCTTATCGCGGTTTTATTAACGCCACTGATTGCGCCGATTACCTGACTAAAAAAGGCGTGCCCTTCCGCGATGCGTATAAGGCGGCCGGTACGCTGGTAGCCCGCTGCATCGAGCTGGATACGACGTTGGACGCGCTCCCGTTTGAAGAATATAAAGTGGTTTCGGACATGTTTGCGGAGGATGTGTATCAGGCAATCGACCTGGCCGCCTGCGTTGCCGGGCGTTGCTCCCCTGGCGGACCTGCCCCTGAGGAGGTCCGGCGGCAGATAGAAATGATGGAAAGGTTTGTCGAACATGAAGCCTAAAATTTACATCGACGGGAAAGAGGGCACGACGGGCCTGCAGATCTATGACCGGTTGGGGACGCGGGAAGATATCGAGCTGCTGCTGATTGATGAAAGCGTGCGCAAGGATCCGGAGGCGCGCCGCGAGTTGCTTAACGAGGCGGATTTGGTTTTCCTGTGCCTGCCGGATGCGGCGGCGGCTGAGGCGGCCGAGATGGTCGTCAATCCGCATACCCGTGTGATCGACGCGTCAACCGTCCACCGCACCGCGCCTGGATGGGATTACGGGTTTGCCGAATTGTCTGCCGCCCATCGGGAGGCAATCGCCCATTCCAGGCGGGTTGCAAATCCTGGCTGCCACGCGACCGGCTTTATTTCGTCGGTCTTTCCGTTGGTAGAAGCGGGCGTTGTCCCGGCTGGTTTTGCGTTTACCTGTTCGTCGCTGACCGGTTATACCGGCGGTGGAAAAAAGCTGATTGCAGAGTATGAGGATACAAACCGAGATCCGCGTCACCGTTCGCACCGGATTTACGGTCTGACGCTGACGCATAAACATCTGCCCGAGATGCAGTATGTATGCGGGCTGGAGCAGGCGCCTGTGTTTGTCCCTATCCTAGGGGATTTCCCGCAGGGAATGGCGACGACGGTTTATCTGCCTGGTTATGCGCCTGCACGGATTCATGAGGCGCTGGCGGCGCACTACGCGGGGCAGCGGCTGGTAACGGTCGCGCCGCTGGGAGGCGCTGAACCGGTCATCTACGCCAGTACCAAGGCGGGCGGGAACGACCTGGAACTGATTGTCACCGGCAGTGGAAAACAGACTATTGTTACCGCGCTGTTTGACAATCTCGGCAAAGGAGCTTCGGGCGCGGCAGTGCAGAATATGAATTTGATGCTTGGCTTTGCAGAAACGGCGGGGCTGCTTTGAGCGTCTGCCGGGAATTGAAAGAAGGATTCTGTGTGGATATCGCATGTTTCGGCAGGGGGCGCAGGGGATGCGTGGTTTGTCCGGATCCCGCGCGTCAAAGCCCCTGATTGCCCTCCACGTTCCAGCAGCGGCTGGGCGGATGGGGCTTCTGCTGCAGAATCATAAGGAAAGGAAATAGAAACGTGTTACAGCAAATCACAGGCGGCGTCTGCGCGGCGCAGGGCTTCACGGCGGGGGCGGTCCGCTGCGGCGTGAAAGCGACGAGTGCAAAAGACGATACTGCCATTATTTTATCCGCTGTTCCCTGTGCGGCAGCGGCTGTTTATACGAAAAACCGGGTAAAGGCAGCGCCGCTGCAGGTTACCCAGGCGCATTTGTCTGACGGCAGCGCGCGCGCGATTGTCGCAAACTCGGGCAATGCCAATGCCTGCGCGCCGGATGGTATGGAAAATGCCCGGCGGGAGGCGGCGGCCGCCGCCGGGCTGCTTGGGTTGGCGGAAAACGATATCGTTGTCGCTTCGACCGGCGTCATCGGCCAGCGTCTGAATATCGAATGTATTGAGGAAAATATCGGCCGGATCCAGCTGACTAGGGATGGTTCCGCGGCGGCGGAAAACGCCATCATGACCACCGATACCCGTCCCAAGACAGAAGCATATGAGTTCTTGGCCGGCGGAAAAACCTGCAGGATCGGCGGCATTTGCAAGGGATCGGGTATGATCCACCCCAACATGGGGACGATGCTTGCCTTCCTTACCACTGACTGCGCGGTG
>CANPPM010000134.1 GCA_947575935.1 uncultured Butyricicoccus sp.
GCTCGGGTTTGTGGATCGAAAAGATTGTGCCGCAGGAATGTCCATCCTGCAGAAAAACACAGCCCAATCCGCCCATACTGCGCTCATGCGTGACGAAAAGCAAGCCTCTTTCCGGTTTGCCCGTTTCGCTTGCTTGACCGCTGATGGAAAGATATGTTATACTTTCCCTGATAAGACAGGAGGGCGTTGGATGGAATTTCGTGTTTTACAGTATTTTTTAGCCGTTACGCGGGAGCAAAGCATTTCCAGGGCGCCGGAAGCGCTTCATCTTTCACAGCCGACGCTTTCCCGGCAGCTGCGGGATCTGGAGGACGAGCTTGGAAAGCAGCTGTTTGTCCGTGGGAGCCGCCGGATTACGCTGACCGAAGAGGGGATGATCCTGCGCAGACGTGCAGAAGAAATCCCGGCGCTGATGCAGATGGCAAAAGAAGAGGTCAGCTTTTCCAATGATTTGATTGCTGGCGACGTTTCTATTGGGGCAGGGGAGACGGAAGGGGTGCGTTATCTGGCGCGAGCGGCGCGGCAGCTTCGGGAGGCGTGCCCGTTCCTGCGTTACCATATTTCAAGCGGAGACAGCACGGATGTGCTGGAAAGCCTGGAATGCGGATTGATCGACTTTGGTCTGCTGTTTGGTGGGCTGGACACCAGTAAGCATGCGTATATTACGCTGCCGGTCCGGGACACCTACGGCGTACTGATGCGCAGGGACAGCCCCCTTGCAAAGAAAGACAGGATCGAGGCCGCCGATCTCTGGGATGAGCCGATCATTCTAAACCGAAACACAAAGGACGGTATTTCAACCGATGGGAGGTCTTTGAACCATTGGCTGCAGAAAGACCTTTCCGAGCTGAATATTGTGGCGACCTACAGCTTGCTCTACAATGGTTCCCTGATGGTCGAGGAGGGGGTTGGCTATGCGCTTTGACTTGATGGGATCATCAACACCTGCGGTACGCCGCTATGCTTCAGGCCGCTTGCCCCTGCGGTGGAAGCGGAAATGTATCTTGTCTGGAAACGGCATCAGATGCTGTCCAAGCCTGCCGAAAAGTTTCTTTTGCAATTAAAGGAATTGATCTAAGGTGTTATATTGCCCATTTGATTTGTTTCATTGTATATTATGATGCAGCGCGGGCGGTCACCGGGGGGGATTTCCCTGCTCTTGATATCGGGCGGTTTCTGCTTTGCCGGCCGATATCAGGAGCCGAGGTCTGCTGCTTGACAGAAATAGACTACACCCCTGGACAGGGAGAACGGCCGTAGCTGCCAAATGGCGGCGGAGAAACAGTGGCTTGTTAAAAAGGATCAAAAAAGACAGCGGGAATTTCACCCGCCGTCTTTTTTTCGTGAAGGAGACCGGAGCCCCCTATAATTTTTCATTTTTAAGATGCAGTCAGATTTCCCGTCTGCCTTCCAGCGCACGCATCAGCGTGACCTCATCGATGAATTCCAGATGTCCACCGACCGGAATGCCGTATGCAAGCCGGGTTACGCGGATCCCAAACGGCCGAAGCAGCCGGGAAATGTACATTGCCGTTGCCTCGCCCTCGGTATCGGGATTGGTTGCAATAATAACCTCTCGTACATCGGTTTCCGCGACGCGCGTCAACAGTTCACGGATACGGATATCATCGGGCCCAACATGGTTGAGGGGCGAAATTGTCCCATGCAGCACGTGGTATAGGCCCTGGAATTCGCGCGTACGCTCAAACGCGATTACATCCCTTGGATCGGCGACGACACAGATTACGCCCGGATCCCGCGTCGGATTGGAACAGATCGGACAGAGTTCGCTGTCAGTTAGGTTTTGACAGACCTTACAGGTAAAAATCTGCTGTTTTGCCTGCATGATCGCCTCAGCAAATCGCTCTGCATCTTCTTTGGGCTGGTTCAGCACATGGAACGCCAGCCGCTGCGCGGTCTTCTGTCCGATCCCTGGCAGCCGGGCGAATTCTTCAATTAGCCGCTCGACGGGCGGCGCGAAGAACTGCATTGCTTAAAACAGCCCAGGCATGGACATGCCGCCGGTGACGCGTTTCATTTGTTCGGACTGCTTGTCGTTGGCGATGCGCAGCGCTTCGTTGACTGCTGCGACGACCAGATCCTGCAGCATTTCAATATCGTCCGGATCAACGACCTCAGGCTTCAGCGTCAGGCTTTTGACTGTGGTTGTGCCCTGCACAACGGCAGTCACCGCGCCGCCGCCTGCGGTCGCCTCGGTCTCCATAACGGCAATTTCATCCTGCAGTTTGGCCATATCATTCTGCATTTTCTGCGCCTGCTTGAGCATCGCGCCCATGTTCATGCCGCCCATGCCGCCAAATTTACCCTTTGCCATTGTTGCTTTCCTCCTAAAATTCAGTGACTTCAATATCCAGTTTATGCGCGAGCTCGACGATTTCGTCCAGTGCGCTGTTTTTTTCCGGCTGCTCTTCGGCATACCGGATTTTGACTTTGATTGTGTGCCCGAGGACGGCGGCCGCTGCCTGTTCGATTGCAGGCTGATCCTTTTTGGCCAGCTGCTGCGTAATCTCGTCATCGCAGAGGATGGTTAATGCCGTCTCCGTGAGCAGGGCCCGGCCCGAAAGCTGCAGGTTGGTCAGTACTGCGATGCTGACGCGCCCTTTCAGTGTTTCCAGCAGCTGCGGCCAGCCGGTCCATTCCTGTGGGGAGGGGGCGGGCTCTTTTTTTTCCTGCGCCGGGGCCGGACGTTCTTCGTCGACCCATTCCGGGGCGTCGCTATCGTCAAACGGCGGGGGGGCGTCTTCGTCGCCAGGCGGGGGCGCCGCTGTCCCGGCGGACGCGGGCTGTGCCTGCACCGTTATACCATGCTTCAGCGTTTCCTCAATTGCGGATACGCGCCCGGTCAGGTCGTCGTAATCGTCGCCGTGTAGGCTGCACAGACGCACGGCGCAAAGCTCGGCCTCGATCCGCCGGTTGGACGCCGTGCGCTGCCGGGTCAGGCTTTCCTGAATGATCTGTGACCAGGCAATCAGCGTTGCAGGTACAGTCCCCTCACATAGACGCCGTACGGTCTCGGCCGGATAGGCTGGGCTGAGCAGCGCAGAGACGTCGCCCTTGGCCGTACCGGTCAGCAGCATATCCCGGATCAGTCCGAGCAGCTGGTCGTAAACGCCTGCAAGGTCGCGCCCGGCACGGTAATATTCGCCGATCAGACGCACTGCACCGGCGGCGTCCCCAGCCTTGATGCTTTCCATCAGGCCGACTGCATCGTCTGCCCCTAGGACCCCCAGACTGTCGGTGACCGCGGCCTCATCGATGGGGCCGCCCCCAGAGGCGCGGTCCAGCATAGAGAGCGCGTCGCGCATTGCGCCATCCGCCAGCCGTGCAATCAGCTGGGCCGCGCCGTCAGTCACCTGGATGCCCTCTGCCGCGGCCACTTCACAAAGCCGGGCGGCGATATCGCGCGGGTTGATCCGCCGGAAATCGAAGCGCTGGCAGCGGGACAGGATGGTCTGCGGTACCTTGTGAATTTCCGTTGTCGCCAGGATAAACAGTACATGCGGGGGCGGCTCTTCCAGTGTTTTCAGCAGTGCGTTGAACGCCCCGGTTGAGAGCATGTGCACCTCGTCGATGATATACACACGGCGCCGGACTGCAGTCGGGGTGTACCGTGTTTCATTGAGGATGTCGCGGATGTTGTCTACGCCGTTGTTTGATGCGGCGTCCAGTTCTACCACATCCAGGATGGAACCGTTTAGGATCCCCTGGCAGGCAGGACATTCTCCACAGGGATCGCCGTCCTGCAGGCGTTCACAATTGACTGCGCGCGCCAGGATTTTTGCGCAGGTGGTTTTGCCGGTGCCGCGTGTCCCTGTAAACAGATAGGCATGGGACAGCCGTGCGGCCATGAGCTGCGCGCGCAGGGTGTCGGTAATGTGCTGCTGCCCGACGACGTCGGCAAAGGTCAGCGGCCGCCATTTCCGATAAAGCGCCTGATACAAGCGGATCCCTCCCAAAGAAAAAGGGGCAGATGATAATCTGCCCATCTGCGAAATACGTTTTTTAAAAGCACAGGGCGTACGGCCTGCCGTCATCGCATCTATAGAGCGGATTCCCGCATGGAAGCAGATGATGGTATCCGCACACATTCAGCCCGCGCCGGCAGGAAGCCCCTGCAGACTGTGCCGGCAAAAGCCTGCTGACTTTGGCAAGGCGCGCAACGCCCTATAAGACCGCACACCGGCGAGTCGAAATACCGGCCCGCACAGCCTCTTAGCAAATGCAGTTCGCAATCGGCAGCTCTGCGGCACACAGAGGGTTCTGTTTAATGCTGCTCGGTTCCCCGCCTGACATGGTTCACAGTCCTCCGTTGCGCAGTACCAATCGGTCATCACCACAAATGCCATCGCAAACGTGCGGAACGGGATCCCTCGTCGCCGGAATTCCACCCTGCTGTAGCGGATTGCAGGTACAAGGCACCGCTGCCGCCCCGTGTAGTGCGGCCTTATACGGCGCTGCGCGCTGGCAGCCGCCATACCGGAAGCTGCCATCAGTTCTTCTATTATACTATAGCTCTTATCAGATTTCAAGCATTTTTTTGCCGGCGTTTACGGTCTGCGCGGAGTAAAGCGTGATGCCTCTTTGAAGGGATAGGGGGAAGAAAACGGCGGCCCGCAGCCGCAGGATGGAAACCGTCGCTGCCGCCCACAAGGGAAACACCTCCAGGGGGCGGCTCCCATGGAGGTGCTTCAGGGGGGAAAGGGGACGGCTCAGCGGCTTGCCGGGAAATCGGCCGGCAGGGGCGCAGGGCGCACAAACGTTGTTTCAGGCGTACAGAAAACATGGTCCTTTGCCGAGCGCATGATACATTCCATAACTTCAAGGGAGTGCAGCGCCATATCGCCGGAAGCGCGCGGTGTGCGTCCGTCCTGCATGGCATATACCAGATCGACCAGGCCGATGCCGCGCGGGTTCTCCGCATGGCTGACCGAGTTGAAGGGGCGGGTGTTCGGTACGGTTGTCCACGGCGTATCCACATGTTCGGGCAGACGCGCAGGATCTTTCCAGCGGTATTGCTCGGGGGTGCGCAGCAGGACGTCCCCGCCAAATAGATTGGGACCGGAAATCGGATCCTTTTCATCGATGAGTACGGTGCCTTTGTCGCCGTACAGCTCAAGGCGCGGCAGCTCGGAATCCCAGACGTCAAAGCTGCAGGTCAGCGTAACGATTGCCCCGCAGGCAAAGGCAAGCGTTGCACAAATGTGGGTATCGACGTCGACCGGCAGTACCTGCCCTTTGCACGGGCCGGAAGGGACGGTGCGCGTTTCCCCTGCTTTGGCCGTCATGGCGCAGACGCGCTGTACAGGCCCCAGCAGGCTGAGCAGTGCAGTCATGTAGTATGGTCCCATATCATACAGCGGGCCCGCTCCGGGCTGATAAAAGAATGCCGGACTGGGGTGATGAAATTCGTGCCCGTGCCCGACAAAATAAGCGCCGCCGCCGGTAATGTGTCCTATGCTCCCATTGTCAATCAGTTCGCGGATTGTCTGCAGCCGTCCGCCCAGGAAGGTGTCGGGCGCGCAGCCAATCAGCAGGCCCTTTTCCCGTGCGGTAGAAATCAGCTGCCGCCCCTCTGCATAGGTCATGGCCAACGGCTTTTCGGAATAGACATGCTTGCCGGCCTGCAGTGCGGCGAGGTTATAGGTAAAATGTGCCTGCGGTGTGGTCAGGTTCAGAATCAGGTCGACCTCGGGGTCGGCGATGACCTCCTCGCCGGAAGCGTAGGCCTTGCGGATACCGTGCTGCGCGGCCTTGCGCTGCGCCTTTTCAAGCCCGCGGGAGGCGCAGGCGATAACCTCGACCACATCATATTTTTTCAGGTTGTTCAGATAGACATCGCTGATATCTCCGATGCCAATGACGCCGATGCGAATTTTTTCCATAAACAGTTCCTCCATCGAATCGTTTCCACATTTCCAAAAGGGTTTGCTTGGGTGCCGTTAAGGGTATGGCCGAGGGCCGCCGGCATACGCCGTCAGAGGGTTTCCCGTCCCGCTGCGGGAAAGAGAAAGCCTTGGGCGGCGGCCCGGAAGGGCATCCCGCAGGCGGGGCTGCCGCTTGCAGCGGATAACCATATTATACCACAAAAACCGGCAAAAGGTAAGATAAAATTCAGAGTTTTTTTCTGTTTTGCAGGAAAAAGCAGCGTTGATGGAGGATGTTCTGTTCCTGAATGTGATTTTCTGTGGGGAGGAAGCAGGGGGGAGCCTGCGTGGGCAATTCGAAGGCGGCGGGACGTTTTCCAGCGGTAGGGCGTGTGTACAGTATTGTAGGATTTTCTGAGATTTGTCCATTGTTTTTTCTTCTCGAATCTGCTACAATAACATAAAAACATCATTTGTTTGGCGGAAGGGGAGTGCATTCCTTATGACGATTGCCGAAATTGCACAGCGCGCCGGCGTTTCCAAAGCCTGTGTGTCCCGTTATATCAACCATGGTTATGTAAGCGAGGAGAAGAAGGCCCGTATTCGTGAAGTGATCGAAGAAACTGGTTATACCCCTTCGCGCAATGCCCAGACGCTTCGTACCGGAAAGACGGGGCTAGTTGGCGTAATCCTTCCTAAAATCAATTCGGAATCCATCAGCCGCATGATCGCGGGCGTTTCCGAGGTGCTCGCCAAGCAGGGCTACCGGCTGCTGTTGGCCAATACCGAAAACCAGGTTGAGCAGGAGCTTGCATATTTGGAGCTGTTTAAACACAATCAGGTTGACGGGGTTATCTTTGCGGCCACCATTCTCACTCCGGAGCACCGCGCGTTGATTACAGAAATGAATATTCCTATTGTGGCCGTTGGGCAGCGGGTCGATTACCTTTCCTGTGTGTATCATAACGACCGCGCTGCGGCGCGGGAGGTGACCCGGCTTCTGCTTGCCTCCGGGAGGGCCCGGCCTGGCCTGCTTGGCGTGACGCCCAAGGATCGCGCCGTCGGCGGCGAACGGCGCGCAGGCTTTTTGGAGGCGTGTGAGAGTCTGGGGATTGCCGTATCAGAGGAAAACATGGAAATTTGTACATTCACCATCGAATCGGGGTATGATGCCGCAAAACGTTTGCTGGCGCGTGTGCCTGGGATAGACGCGCTGTTCTGTGCTACCGATACCATTGCCATCGGCGCGATGCAGTATCTGAAAGACAGCGGGCGGCGTATTCCTGATGAAATCGAGGTGGCTGGGATCGGCCATTCGCGCATGACCGAAATCATTTCCCCTCGGCTGACGACCTCCCATTTTTTCTATAAAACCAGCGGGATTGAGGCCGCTTCCATCCTGTGCCGCGTGATGGA
>CANPPM010000135.1 GCA_947575935.1 uncultured Butyricicoccus sp.
ATTTTTTGCAGGAATACTGGATGTATTTCAAGAAAAATTAAGGAAGTATGGCGGAAAAAGGACCGTTGTTTGGGCGTATTGACATCTTTCAAACAAGCCCTAGAAAAAGAGATTTTTGTGAGATACAGAGGTACATAATGAAAAAACGGATTTCCTCCCTCCTGTTGGCCGGGGCACTGATGATATCGCTCACCGCCTGCGGCGGCCAGGAGGATGACAGCACAGAGGACGCCGCAGCAGCGGCCTCCATTGGCACCGCTGTAGAGGTCGCCTCAGTCGAGCGCGGCTCTATGGCAACCGAAAACACCCTTTCCGGCCAGGTAATCGCCGACAAAACAGTTGCAGTCGTGCCGCTTACCCAAGGGACAGTCAGCGGGCTGAAGGCCGAGGTCGGCGACTACGTCAGCGAAGGCGACCTGCTGTTTACCATCGACACCTCGACTGTGACAGCCGGATACGGCGCGCTCTCTTCCAGCTACGAGGCAACGCGGGAGATGACCGACCAAGCCATTAAAAACGCTGAAATTGGGATTGAAAATGCAAGAATTGCTCGGGAAAATGCCCAGCTTGGGCTTGACAACGCTATAATGGGCCTGGAAAATGCCCAGACCAATCTCTATAATACCCAACAGCTTTTCCTGGTCGGCGCGGCCAGCCAACTTGAACTCGACGCGGCGGTCGACGCGCTGTCCCAGGCCGAGGCTGGCGTCGCACAGGCACAGGCCGCAGTCGACCAAGCTGAATATGGCATCCAACAGGCTGAAAACGGTGTTGCACAGGCACAGGCCAGTCAGAAAAGCTCGCTTGCACAGATCCAATCTTCCATGTCCTCCATGGGCGCGCAAGCCAAAAACGGCAAGGTCAAGGCGCCCTGTTCCGGCCTGGTGACCTCGGTCAGCGTCGTCAACGGCGGCTTCGCCGGCGGTTCTGCCGCCATGACAATTGCCGAAGAGGGACGCACACGGATCTCCGTCTCGGTCAGCGAAAGCATTTACGGCAAACTCAGGACCGGCGATACCGCACAGGTAACCGTACCCTCTGTTTCAGCTGAACCGTATACCGCACAGATCGCGCAAATCGATATTGCAGCAAATCCACAAACCGCATTGTATGAAGTACGGCTGTACACACCGGACGATCTGGAAATCCCAATTGGCTCCTTTGCCGAAATCACCTTTTTCTCTGACCGGCGTGAAGATGTAATTCGGATCCCAACCGAGGCCATCCTTACCGATCAGGCAGAAAAATATGTTTACATTTTAAATGATGGACGGACCTCCGTCACCCGCGTCGATATTTCGACCGGGCTGATCGGCGAACGCCAAACGGAAATCACCTCGGGCCTAAGCGGCGGTGAAACCGTCGTCATCAAGGGACAGAGCTACTTGAGCGATGGCGCCGCAGTGCGGGTCGTCGGGGAGGGCTGAGGCATGAAACAGCTTGTTTCCTTCTGCATCAAGCACCGTGTAACCACCATGCTGGCCTGCATTATCATTGCCATCTTCGGCGTTACCGGCTTCGGCTCTCTTCCGCTTGCACTGACCCCCAATATCGAACTTCCCGTCGCAATGGTCTCCACCAGCTACACGGGCGCGGGCCCGCAGGAGGTAGAGAGCATGGTCACGCGCACCATTGAACAGGCATGCGCGTCGGTCTCAGGGATGGATGAAATTACCTCCTACTCTTCCGAGGGTTCGTCACAGGTCAGCGTGACCTTTACCGACGGCACCGATATGAGCGAGGCGATGGTCGATCTGCGGGATCGGATCGACCGTGTAAAATCCTTCCTTCCGGAGGATGCCTCCACGCCAATCGTCATGGCGATCGACATGGATATGATGCCGGTTGTGCAGCTTGGACTGCGCGGCGCTGATCTGGCAGAGCTGCAGCGCATTGCAGAGGATGAGATCTCCCCGGCGCTGGAACGGATCAACGGCGTCGCTTCCGTTGATATTTATGGCGGCTACGACAATCAGGTCTCGGTAAAGACCTACTCCGACCGGCTGGCAGGCTATCACCTTAGCGTCAGCTATGTCGCACAAATCCTGGGCGCAGAGAATATCACGCTTGCAGGCGGCTCGGTGCAAAACGGCAATCAAACGCTGTCCGTCCGCACCGACGGCGCTTATTCTTCGGTTGAAGACATCGCAGCGGCGCTTATCCCGCTGCCCACCGGCGGCTCAGTCCGTCTGTCCGAAATTGCCGACGTCATCCTAGAACCGCAGGAACAAACCAATATTGCCAAAATGAATGGCGACGACGGCGTCATCCTGGCCGTTAACAAACAGTCGGGCATCAATACCGTACAGGTTGCCCAGCGCGTACTGCGTCAGATGGACCGGCTGACTGCAGAAAATCCCACCCTGGAATGGGGCGTCCTAATGGATCAATCCGATTATATCAATCTTTCAGTCAATCAGGCGCTGTCTAATATTGTTTTTGGCGTCCTTTTGGCAGCGGCCGTTTTGCTGGTCTTTTTGCGCAGCTTCGGTTCAACGGCGGTCATTTCAATCGCTATGCCGATGTGCATTATTTCCGTTTTTCTCATCATGAAGTCAAGCGGCCTGACCCTGAATATGATGAGCCTTGGCGGCATTACAATGGGCGTCGGTATGATTGTCGACAACTCCATCGTTGTATTGGAAAATATTTATTCTTACCGTGCGGACGGAAGAAGCCGGTATGAGGCGTGCGTATTCGGCACAGGCGAGGTGGCGCTGTCCATCTCAGCTTCCACGCTGACCACGGTCGCGGTATTCCTGCCGCTCGGCCTGACCGGCGGCCTGGTCGGCATGCTGTTCAAAGATTTTTGCGTCACAATCGCCGCGCTGCTGCTGGCTTCCCTTGCGATTGCGCTGACGCTGGTACCGCTGCTGTGCTATATGCTGCTGGACCGTAATGACAAACGGCAGCTGAAAAGCGGCAAACATATCAAAACATCCCGCGTTGTCCTCACGGCCAATCGTGTGATGAACGGCTACCGGCGGCTTTTGGGCTTTTTTGTAAGGCGGCGCTGGGTCGCGGTTGTCGCCAGCCTGGGTATGATCGTACTGTTTATCGGTTCCATTGCGCTCTGCAGCTTTGAACTGATGCCGTCGATGGATCAGGGCATGATTCAGCTTTCGGTCAGTATGCCCATCGGATCAGAGCTGGAAGAATGCGCGGCAATCTCCGACCGTATTATGGGCATCATCCTCGATAAAGTCCCCGAAGCCAAAGTCTCGGCCTATACGGCAAGCAGCAGCTCCAGCTCTTTTGTCATCAATCTTTCGCCGCTGGAAACACGCAAACGGTCGGCAATCGAAATCGGCGCTGAACTTCGCGACGCGGTCTCCGATATCGCGGGAGCAGAGATCTCCGTTTCAGATGGCGGCATGATGGACATGTCGGCAATGACCGGGGACGCGATTAATGTTACACTTTCGGGCGACGATTATGATCAGCTGACCGCAACCACCAACGACCTGATCAGCCTGATTTCCGAACTGCCGGACGCATTGGACGTCAAATCTTCGGCAAGCGAGCAAATTCCTGAGGTCGATATCACAATTAATCGGAAAAATGCGGCGCGCTTTGGCCTGAATGCCGCAACCATCGGTTCTACCGTGCGGCAGCAGCTCTCCGGCACGACGGCCACGCAGCTGCGCATGAACGGCGAAGAGATCACGGTTTCTGTTTCAGGGGACAGCCGGACAGGAGACAGCGTGGACGCGCTGCGCACGATCCCCATCCAGACCGCATCCGGCGGTACGGTACCGCTGTCTTTGGTAGCGGAT
This sequence comes from uncultured Butyricicoccus sp., assembly GCA_947575935.1. GTDB lineage: Bacteria > Bacillota > Clostridia > Oscillospirales > Butyricicoccaceae > QXXE01. The sequence goes on from CANPPM010000135.1 coordinate 3,777, forward strand.
ATCGACATTGTCCTGGCCCCGCAGGGCATCAACCGCCTGAACCAAAGCCGAACGGTAACTATCACCGGCGGCAGCCGCTCAGACGATACAACCGGGATTTACTATGCAGTTGAAGAAATCTTGGCCAACTACCCGCTTCCGGACGGCATTGAACTGGAGAGCGGCGGCGAAATGGAATCTATGACCGAATCCTTCGGCGACCTGGGTTATGCGCTTATCGTCGCACTTGGCCTGGTATATTTCGTACTGGCAAGCCAGTTCGAATCCTTCGTTCTGCCAGTGATTATTATGATGATCCTGCCCATCGGCCTGTTGGGTTCCCTGTTCGGCCTGCCCCTGACCGGACAGTCAATCTCCATCGTCGCGCTCATCGGCGTGATCATGCTGGCGGGCACGGTAGTAAATTCCTCCATTGTACTGATTGACTACATCCAAATCCGCCGCCGGCGCGGGGAGGACAAAAATACTGCAATCCTGAACGCCTGCCCAAGGCGCGTACGCCCGGTACTGATGACAACGCTGACTACCATCCTAGGCCTGCTGCCCATGCAGTTCGGCGGCGGCGAAGGCAGTGAAATGATGACACCTATGTCCACCGTTATGATCACAGGTATGGTGATTTCGACTATCGTGACGCTGCTCTTCACCCCGGTTTATTATTCCTTAGTCGACAGCCTCATCGCAAAAGTCACCCGCCGCACGGTGAACACAGCCCCCGCAGAAGAAGAGCCGCTCCCTGCCGGGGTCGATTAACACGCTTGCCACACCTGGGCTTCAGCAGGATTATAAGGACTGCCAAACAAAGATTCTATGGAAAGAAAGGAGGGAAACAATGATCGAAACAGAGGCCCGTGTCCGCCGCAGGGAAGAAATTCTTCAGGCGGCAATCATCGAATTCTGTGAAAACGGCTATGACCGGACCCGGTTAGAGGAAATCGCACACCGGGCAGGTATCGGCAAATCAACAATCTATGAATATTTCCCCTCCAAGCTTGAGCTGCTGACCGCAACGGGTAATTTTTTCCTCGACCGTATGCTGCTGGATATCGAAAATATGCTGCATCCCAACCGCCCGCTGCGCCAGGCGCTTTCCGACTATATGGAATACATCGGTAATGTCATAGGCGCATTGGGAACCAATTTTTTAAATCTTGTTGGCGATCAGTCCGTGACCAACGTAATCCATGGTTTGTGCCTCCGGTATACCCGGGTCCTCTCTGCAAAACTGATTTGCGTCCTGCGCTGCGCGCAGGACGCAGGCGAGATCTCGCCTGACATCAATATTCACACAGCCACCGCCCTAATCCTTACAATCCCCAACCCGCCTTTCCTCAAAATTGCATCACAGACGGATTTCTACAAATCGCTCGACCAGCTGCTGGACCTGTTGTTTTCCGGCCTGTCACCACGTTAAACCTATGTTATAACCTTTGCCTGCAAACAGACGTCCGCAGGCAAAGCAGGATCCCCTATCTCACAAACACTGCCGGCCCGCCGTTTCCTGGCGGGCCGGTTTTCTGTCCCCTTCCACCAGAAGAAAACGCAATCCACAAAATCTGAGAATTTTCAGCCGTCCATTTATCTTCCCCCCTTTGCATCTGCCGCCGGAAAATGCTATAATACAATTAACTGCACACTCCGACAAAAGGGGGAACACCTATGGCTAATCAGCAGATCCTGGATATGGCGCTGAAACAAATGGAGCAGACCATTAATCCGGTCACCTTAACCGCATGGTTCGACGATGCAGAAGTCGCCGCTTTCGAGGGCAGCCGGCTGACCCTGCACGTACCCAATGAATTTAAAAAAGAGATCATCGAAGGGAGATTTATCGCTTCCCTGAAAGCCGCGTTAAAAACGCTATTCGACGAAGAAATTGAGGTCCTTATCGTCACAGGCGAAGTCAAACAAGCGCCTGAAATGGTCGGCGTACCCAACGACACCTATACATTCGATCATTTCATCGTGGGCTCCTCCAACAAATTCGCCCACGCCGCGGCTACAGCCGTTTCTAAAAAGCCCGCTATCGTTTATAATCCGCTTTTTATTTACGGGCAATCAGGCCTGGGCAAAACGCATCTGCTCTATGCAATCGCGCATCAACTCCGCCTTACACACTCTAACTTTAAAATCGTTTATGTCAAAGGCGAAGACTTCACCAACGAACTGATCAACGCCATCCAAGATGGCGATATGCAGAACTTCCGCGAAAAATACCGTACCGCCGATCTTTTCCTGATCGATGACATCCAGTTCATCGCCGGGAAAGAACGCACACAAGAGGAATTTTTCCACACTTTTAACGCCATTTACGAAGCCAAACGGCAGGTTGTACTAACCAGCGACCGACCGCCCAAAGAAATCAACACCCTAGAAGACCGCCTCCGCACCCGCTTCGAAATGGGCCTTCTCGCAGATATCCAGCCGCCCGACTACGAAACCCGCCTCGCCATCATCAAATCAAAAGCCGAACAGTATGGCTACACCCTGCCGGCCGATGTCATGCACACCGTCGCCGACGGTATTCAATCCAACGTTCGACAACTCGAAGGCACTGTTCAGAAAATAAAAGCCATGCATGAACTGCTCAATCAAAAAATTACGATCGACCTCGCAAAAAAAGCAATTGAAGAGGTCAAGACAGAAAGCCCCGGCCTCAACCCAACGCCGCAAATGATCATGCAGGCCGTTGCTAATTACTACTGCATCCCAGTCGAACAAATCACCTCTAACAAACGCTCAAAGGACACCGTCCAGCCGCGCCAAGTCTCCATGTACCTGGTACGGGACATGCTCGGCTATTCCCTGCCCGAAATCGGTAAAATCTTTTCCCGCGACCATACCACTGTGCTGCATGCTGTCGACAAGGTGAAAGCCCAAATGAAAACCTCAACCGAAATGAACGACATCCTAAAAACCCTTACCGACAACATCCGTTCCGTATAGACCCTACAAAAAACGGGAATACGCTCAAAGAACAGCCTTCCCGACAAATAAAATTCTCAAGCGGAACAACAATACCGCTACATCCATACTTTCGGGCATGGCACAAAACAACCCGTTTTCCTTTCCACAAGGGCTTGTGGACTGTGCATAACTTTCTGTGGACAAATTTCACCCAAATTTTTTGTCAACAAGACCCAAAAAAATATCCACATCCCCCTTGGGGACGCAATTTCTCCCTCCGTTCTCGGCAAAAACAACGATTTCCACAGTATACACAAGCTCTATGACTACGACTAAAATCATACTTCTTTTTAAGGCTGCGATATCCTTCATCATTTCCCGCCTATCAAACCATTTACTGTGGAAAAAGAATTTCATCCTTATGCAAGAACGAAAAGAACATCCTGCAAAAACTGTGAAACATCGTTACCGTTGCCATCCGTAACAATACTCCCTTATACTATTGTACATCTGCCAATCTATTTTCAATCAATAAACTGACAGCATCTGATCCCTTCCCACCTCGTTCAGTATTTTGTTCAACTCGTCATCGCTGTAGG
>CANPPM010000136.1 GCA_947575935.1 uncultured Butyricicoccus sp.
AAGGCGGGGGCGCAGGCTTTGAAAACCAATACGTTTTCGCCCTAAGACGTCGAGGGGGAGACCTTGCCGCAGACCCTGCAGGCCGGGTATACCCTGGCCTGTGAGGCGGCGGCGCCTTTTGACGCGGCGGTTTTTGCCGATCTGGGGCCGGCGGCCCCGGAGGATCTGCTCCGGGCGGCCGACTGCCTGCTGGAGTTGGGTGCGGAAAATTTTTTGTTTGAGACATTTTCTGAGCTGAATGCGCTTGACCGGATCGCCGCTTATATTAAGGAGAAGCGGCCGGGGGCCTTTATCCTGACCTCTTTTGCTGCGGGACCGGATGGCGTCACACGGCATGGGCTGCACGCTGGGACGCTGCTGCAGCAGGCGGCGGACTGTGCCGCAATCGATGCGGTGGGTCTGAACTGCGTTTCCGGTCCGAGCCATCTGCTGCGCCTCGTGAAAGGGCTGCAGAGGCTGCCGCAGCTGTTGGCGGTGATGCCCAATGCGGGTTATCCGGCCATTGTGCGCGGACGTACCGTCTATGAGGGGACCCCTGGCTATTTTGCAGGCCGAATGGCTGAGATTGCGGCGGCAGGGGCGCGGATCATGGGCGGGTGCTGTGGCACCACGCCTGAGTTTATCCGGAAAACGCGGGCGGCGCTGGAGAAGGCGCAGCCGCATCCGGCGGCCGCATGCAGGATCTGCCCGGGCGCGCCGGAGGCGGCCCCGGCCCGAAAGGGCGGGCGCAACCGCTTGGCGGAGCGGTTGTCGGCCGGGGAACGTGTTATCGCTGTGGAACTTGATCCGCCGGCGGATGCAGATGTATCCCGTTTTCTGCAGGGGGCCCGCCAGCTGGTCCGTGCGGGTGCGGATACGGTCACGATTGCCGACTGCCCGATTGCGCGGCCCCGTGTCGATTCGTGTATGCTGGCGGCCAAACTGCACCGTGAGTTGGGTATCGATCCCATCCCACATATGACCTGTCGTGACCGCAATATTAACGCGACTCGCGCGCTGCTGCTTGGGCTGTCCGTCGAAGGGGTGCGCAATGTGCTGGCCGTTACCGGCGACCCTGTGCCGACCGCCGAGCGCGACGAGGTGAAGAGCGTTTTCTCGTTTCACTCGGCTATTTTGACTGGCTATATCCGGGGACTGGGGGAGGAAAACATAGTCGCGCCCTTCCAGGTGTTTGCCGCGCTGAACGTCAATGCGGCGAACTTTGACGCCGAGATGAAGAAGGCACAGCGCAAACGTGCGGCAGGGGCGGCCGGATTCCTGACGCAGCCGGTGATGAGCGAGCGCGCCTTCGCCAATCTGGAGCGTGCGCACAGGGAACTGCCGGATATGAAAATCCTAGGTGGGGTTATCCCGATTGTCAGTGAGCGCAACGCGCTGTTTATGAATAACGAGGTGGCTGGGATTGAGATCCCAGAACCGGTCGTCCGGCAGTATCGCGGCCTGGGGCGCGAGCGGGCGGAGGCGCTTGCGGTCGAGCTGTCAATCGGATTTGCCCGGCGGATGGAACCGTATACGGCGGGGTGGTACTTTATGACCCCGTTTCAGCGGGTTTCCCTGATTGAGCGCATTTTGGCCGGGCTGCGCGGCGGGCATGACGCCGCAGGAGGGTGAAACGTTTGGGATTTGCGGCCTTAGGCGGCCGAAAGGCGGGGGTGCAATGAACGATTTTTGTGCTGCAGGGATCTGCCCGGTTTCCGCATTGCGGTTGGACAGGGATGCGGGGGCCTGGCTTGCGCGGCTGTGTCCCGGCGTAGCCACTGTCATGGTCTATGCGTTTCCGTATTTTGCCGGAAACCGGCCCGGGAACCTTTCGCTGTATGCGCGTGGGCGGGATTATCATGCAGTCATTTACGACGCGTTGTCGCCGGTGGCCGGCGCTTTGCAGGCGGCGCATCCGGGTCATTGTTTTCGGGTGCTTGTGGATGATTCCCCTCTTCCGGAGGTGCGGGCCGCCGCGCTTGCCGGATTGGGCGCCGTCGGGGAGAACGGTCTGCTGTTCCACCCGAAGTACGGCAGCTATGTTTTTATTGGCACGATTGTGACCGACCTTGCGCTGGCGGACGGCGTACAGGAGCCGCGCCCCTGCCTGCACTGCGGCCGGTGCCGGCGTGCATGTCCTGCGGGGGCGATCGGCAGCGGCGGGGTGGATGCGTCCCGCTGCCTTTCTGCGCTGACCCAGCGCGGCGGCGGGGTCACGGAGGAGGAGGCCGGGCGTTTGCGCCTGCACCCGCTGGTTTGGGGCTGTGACCTCTGTCAGCAGGTCTGTCCGATGAACCGGGAAAAAGCATGGTCAGAGAATCCGGCCTTTCGGGAAAACCTGGTCGATTCCCTGCGCCTGGAATCGCGTGCGGGGCTGACCCCCCGCACGTTTTTGGAAAAATATCCCGAGCGTGATTTTACCTGGCGTGGGCCCGCGCCGCTGCGGCGCAATCTGATCATCAAGACCGGCGGCTGAAAGCACGCCTGCGGCCATATGCTGTTGCAGCACGGCCCAAAACGGTTCTGCTGGCGGCGGCCCGACATACGCAAGGCAGGAGGTCTTCGCATGAAAAACTTTAAGGATACCATTCCGGACGCGACCGCGCCGCTGTTCCACGCGATGAATCTGCTCAGCGAGGGGGGCAGCGCGCGTTTTCACATGCCCGGCCACAAGGGGGAGCCTATTTTCCAGACCTTTGCCGAGGTGTTCGCAATTGATTTTACCGAGACCTATGGCACCGGTAATTTGTATACCGGCGAAGGGCCGATTCGTGAGGCCGAGCGGGCTGCCGCCCGGTTCTACCGAGCGGATGACTGCTTTTTTCTGACCGGTGGTTCCACACAGGGTGTGCTGTCCATGATTGCCGCCGCGGCGCCCCCTGGCGGCGCGCTGTTGGTCGATCGCGCCTGTCACCGGTCGGTGTGCACGGCGTTGGCACTGTTGGATCTTACGCCGCATTTTATCGTACCGCCTGTGCTGGAGCCGTTTGGAATCCCCTCGGCGCTGACGCCTGACGCAGTAGAGGCGGCGCTGGACGCGCATCCCGAAGCTACGGCGCTGCTGATCACCTCCCCCAACTATTATGGCATTTGCCAGCCGGTGGAACAGCTGGCTGGGCTGTGCCATGCCCGCGGTAAGCTGCTGCTGGTTGACGCAGCGCATGCGGCGCATTTTCCAGCGGTAAAAATGCCGTCGCCGGTCCAGCGCGGGGCCGACTGTGCGGTGCTTTCCGCGCATAAAACGTTGCCCTGCCTGGGGCAGGGCGCGTATCTCATTATGGGGGGGCGTATCGACCGGGGGAGTCTGCGGGAGGCAACCGCGCTGTTTGGAACTTCCTCCCCGAGCTATCCCATTCTGTGTTCTTTGGATTTGGCGCGGGCGTGGGCCGAGGGGCAGGGGGCGGCGGCGTTTCATCAGTCGGCACGGACCTGCGCTTCGCTTCGCAGCCAGTTGAATGAGACCCCCTTTCTTGCGCTGGATCCCGCAATGACGCCGGATGCGCTGGATCCCTGCAGGCTGACGGTGTGTACGGCGGGGACGCGCCTAACCGGTCACATGCTTGCAGATGCGCTGTTCGGCGGCTTTTCGGTTGCGTGTGAAATGGCGGATATGCGGAACGTGGTGTTCCTGCTGACCGGCGCAGATTCCCCGGTCAGTATTCTGCGGCTGCGGCAGGCGCTTATGAAGCTTTCCAAGCGTGCGGGCCAGGTGCCGCTGCCGGATCGGGTTGCCGCACCGCCGCTTCCGGTGCGCCGGATGCGTGTGCGGCAGGCGTGGTTTGCCCCGCGGGAGACCATCGCCGTTGTGGACGCGCTGGGACGCGTTTGCGCACGGCCGGTCTCGCCGTATCCGCCTGGCGTGCCTCTGCTCTACCCTGGGGAGGAAATCGGTGCGGCACAGATTGAAATGCTGCTGGAAAGGTGCTATAATAGGGTAGAGGCCGTTCAGAGATAGCGTCTGGCGCTTGCCCCGTCCGGGGGCGCGCTGGGGGCCGTCCCTCCCGGGAGAAAAATGCTTGAAAAGGGGCATCCTGATTATGAAAATGCTGCTTGCCATTATCAGCTATGACGATTCGCAGAGTGTCATCGACGCCATGATGAAAGCCGGTTTTTCGGTCACCAAGCTGGCCACGACCGGCGGTTTCCTGCGTGCGGGGAATGTGACGATTCTGGTTGGGCTGGACGAAACGCGGCTGGAGGATGCGTTTTCCATTATTCGCGAGCATTGCCGCAAACGAAAGCAGATTCTGCCGACCACGACGGAACTTGGTATGGGGTTCTACCCTGCCATGCCTGTACAGGTTGAGGTCGGCGGCGCGACTGTTTTTGTGCTTGATGTCGCACGGTTTGAAAAGCTGTGACCGGGTTTGAGGGGCTGGGGCTGCCAGCATCGCTGCGGCGCAGCATCGAAGGGGCGCTTGCGGTGCGCTTCCCTCAGAGCGTGTTGCTGATCGGTCCGGAGGGACCGGCCCAGGCGCTGGGCCGTATGATTGCGGCCGCCTTGCTGTGTACGCATGGAAAGCCCTGCGGGGAGTGCGCTTCGTGCCGCAAGGTAGAGCGGCAGATCCACCCGGACTTGATCGAGCTGGACGAAGAGGGGGAGATCAAGGTAGATACCGCGCGCCGGATTCGGTCCGAAGCATTGGTGCTGCCCAATGATGGTGCGCGAAAGGTCTTTTTGCTAGCGCATGTCGAGCGGATGAACCCGGCTGCGCAGAATGCGCTTTTGAAGGTGCTTGAGGAACCGCCAAAGTACTGTTTTTTTCTGCTTCTGACCGTGCAGCCCGACCGCATTCTGGAGACCATTTTGTCGCGCTGTACACGTTATCAGCTGCCGCCCGAGGAGGAGACGCCCGACGGGGAGCTGATTCCGCTGCTCGCGCCTTGGCTGCGCGCGCTGGCAGAGGGCAGTGAGGCCGGGATGATGCGTGCCGCAATCGGGATTGAGAAATTGTCCCGCCCGCAGGTACGGGCCTGGCTGGCGCTGCTGCAGACGGCGCTGCGGGATGCTGTTTTTGCAGCCGGCTCGTTGGGGCCGCCGCTGCTGCCTGTGCTGTCTGCCGAAACTGCGGCGCTCGCCGCGCGTTTGCCGGTACGCACGCTGACCGCGCTGTATGAGCTGTGCGGCACGCTTTCGGGGCGTGCCGAGCGAAATGCTGCGGCTGCCGCCATGACCTGTGCGCTGACTGCGGACGCCTATTGCCTCGCATATCTGGGTGAGGGACGATGAAAAGGGACGCGGATATACATGGCTCGCTGCTGCAGGGCTTCCAGCTTCCCGGGAGGGAATGCATCGGTTTGGCCCGCAGGCGAAAGCCAGGGGGCGCCGTATGGCAGGGCCTGAAATACTCTATAGAAAACAGAGGATGAACCATTGGCTATTGTAATCGGAGTCCGGTTTAAAAAGATCGGAAAAATGTATTATTTTGATCCGCACGGCGTCGAGGTTGCGCCGGGTCAGCATGTTATTGTAGAGACGGCGCGCGGTACGGAGTTTGGCGAGTGCGTGATGGGGAACACCGAGGTGCCGGAGCCCGGTTTGGTGCTGCCGCTCAAGCGCCTGGTACGCATTGCGACCCGCGCCGACCATGAGATTGTGGAATCAAACGAGCTGCATGCGCGGGAGGCTTATCGCATCTGCCGGGATAAAATTGCCGAGCACGGCTTGGAAATGAATCTGGTGACCGTCGAATGCACCTTTGATTTGAACAAGATCCTGTTTTATTTTACCGCGGATGGGCGCGTCGATTTTCGCGAACTGGTGAAGGATTTGGCTTCGATCTTTCGTACCCGGATTGAACTGCGTCAGATTGGCGTGCGCGACGAAGCCAAGATGTTAGGCGGTTTGGGCATCTGCGGGCGGGAGCTGTGCTGCACCTCCTACTTGGAGGAGTTCCAGCCAGTTTCTATTAACATGGCCAAGGAACAGAACTTGTCGCTGAACCCAAGTAAGATTTCGGGGACCTGCGGCCGTCTGATGTGCTGCCTGAAATATGAGCACGAGGTTTATGCCGAGCTGCAGAAGCAGACGCCCAAGCTGGAGAGCCTGGTCGAGACACCGGACGGCCGTGGGACGGTCGTATCTGCCCAGATGCTGCGCGGCACTTGCCGGGTGCTGCTGGAGGAGGGCGACGGCACGCCGCAGCAGTTCCCCTGCAGCGCGTGCGTGGTGCTGCGTTCGGGTAAGGCCAAGGGCCGTCTGGCCCCGGCTGCAGCGGAAAACGCGGAGGAGCCGCGCCCGTCCCGCCGCAGGGGAAGGGAACCGCTGGCCGAGCGCCCTGAGGAGGAGCCGCCGGCTGCCGTCCCGTCTGAGGAAAAGACGCACCGCAGGCGGAGGCGCGGGGGCGCGCGGCGGCATCGGCCCGCGCCGGAGGAATAGTTGCGGGCAGCAGCAAGCGGCGTTCACCTGTAGAGACCGCGTCTTTTCGATGGTACAATGGAAAATCCTTTTCGGGACATTGATAAAGAACCCTTTGTAGTTCGCGCCGGGCTGTATATGCAGCCCGGTTTTTTCGATGGGGGATTTTGCGCTGCAGCAGGAGAAGCGGACCGCCTGTGCGGTGCGGCCTCAGATTGGAGGAGCTGAAAAATGAGCGCGGCCCTCCCGGAGGAGGGCCGCACCCATAAGAAAAGGAAAAATATGAAAAAACGTGACAGCAAAGCTAAACAGGCGCTTACTCAGCAACCTTTACGTATACACCGCCATTGCGGCAGGACTCGGTCGCGGCAGCCGCCATCAGGACCGGGCGCAGGCCGTCGACTGCACCGACTACAACCGGTTTGTCGTTTACGACGGAATCCACAAAGCATTTAACCTGTTCGATGAACGCCTGATTGTAGCGCTCGAGGAAGAACCACAGCGGCTTTTCGCTCTTGGCGCCGTCTACGGTCATAACGGTGGTGGTGTTCAGCAGGTCATTGCCGTCAGTGGCCATGCCCTTGGAGCCAAATGCCTCGACACGCTGGTCGTAGCCATAGACTGCCTGACGGGAATTGTTGATCACTGCAATGCAGCCGTTTGCCATCTTCATGGTGACGACAGCGGTGTCAACGTCCGGGATACCGGATTCTTCCTGCAGCTTGGGGTTAACCAGGCAGGAGCCGACTGCCGAAATCTCGACGGCCTCAGAACCGGTGACGTAGCGGACCATGTCAAAGTCATGAATCATCATATCGTAGAAAATGCCGCCGGAAACTGCAACATAGGATGCCGGGGGGGGCTCAGGATCACGGGAGGAGACGATAACAATGTGAGGATCGCCGATGGTGCCGTTCTTGACAGC
>CANPPM010000137.1 GCA_947575935.1 uncultured Butyricicoccus sp.
AACGGATTTCGCTCTTGCCCTGCTCCCGGAAGAGATCGGCAAGATACTCGGCTTGGAACCTGCCTGCATCGACCTCACGGGAACCGACATAAACTGCATTTTCGGTCAGCAAGGAATTATCCGTGGGCTGCCGGTTGACAAAAACGGCCTTCATGTCTCCCGCTGCTTCAATACACTGCGGGACGGTCTCCGGATCGACGACGTTGATAATAATTGCATCCTCACCCGCATTCCGCGAAGCTTCAATGTACTGAAGCAGCAGACTCGAGTCATTGTTTGCGTCCTGCGTTGTCAGGTTAATGCCAAGTTCCTTTGCGGCATTCTTAGCGCCAACCTCAAGCGTGCTGAGAAATTCATCCCGCGCCGATAGAATCAACGTCATGTTGTATCCGTCGTCGGCAGCGGGCGCGCCGGCCGAGGAGCCCGACGTATCTGCTGCCGGCTCGCCCTGGCTGTCATTGCCACAGCCTACCAAAAGGGCGGCCAACATCAAACAGGCCAGCAATACTGCAAAAACTTTCTTCATTTGTTTACCTCTTTTCGTTTTTATTTTCACAGCGCACCGCGCTGCAAATTACGATATGCCCCCCTATTCCTGCCCGGCAGTCCGGAGATGCAGGACTGCCGTCAACACAGGAAATGAAAAAGAGAGAATGAAAAGAAAGAAAAACAGGAGTTTCCCATCACAAGGGATGGAAGCCGTCCCCTACACCAAGCTTCTCCAGCCGTACCTCTGCCGCAGCGTATCCAAAGGCTGTACATGCGGACGCCCTTTTGTCAAAGACGCCGTTTCGTCAAAAAAGCTATTTTTTTAACAAACTGGCAGGAATCTCTGGTGTATGTAACTATTATCCATGATTTTTGTCACGATTTCTTTCACATATCTGCTCCTTCCTCCGAAAAATTCCATAAGCTTTCCTAGGTTTTTGGAAGATCTGGAAATTTCATGTTTTTTTATGATTTTTCACGCTTTTTCCCGATCGAATCACACATTTCCTCTCCGCAATGCTGGACCCCCCCTGCACGCAGTCTGCTATTTTTGTATATTTCGACCAAAGAAATTTTCATTTTCGTGCTTTCACGCAAAAACGGGAAATTGAACCGCTTTTTGCACGCGCCCTTATATGCGATGCGATACAAAAAACAGCCCTCCATGCGGAAAACCGCACGTAAGGCTGTTTGAGAAACACAAAGTCAGCGGCAGCAAGCCTTTACTGCATCTCGGAAACCTTTACCCAGCGTCCCTCGCGCGCAGAGGTCGCCATTGCTTCCAAAATAGTATCGACATAGTGCCCATAAGCAATATCAATACCGACCGCACGGTCTTCCGTGATCGCAGTCAGAATATCATGCGCCTGAATCGCCATGATATCGCCGTAAGCGATCCCCTGTTCGTCGGTACCGCAGAACCGTACATAATCGCCATTGCGGGTATTGCCCTTGATGACCTTAAAGCCGCGTTCCTTCGGGTCACAGTCATTCGAATAGTACAACAGCTCATTGATGCGGGTCATCTCAAACTTGACCGAGCCCTTGCTGCCCTGGATTTCATATGCAAGGCTGACCGGACGGCCCACCGAAATACGGCTGGAGGACATCGAGCCAATCCTGCCATCCTCATACCGGACGATTACGTAAATCTGATCATCCGTATCGATCGTCACCTTTTGAGAGGGGTCGCGGCCGTCCGGACGCTCGCTGTACGGCGTATCCCAGGAAGCGAATACCTCCACAATCTTCTTACCTACAATCATATCTGACAAGCTGACAACATGCGCCGTCAGATCGCCCAGCGCACCGCTCCCCGCAGTTGCCGCCAGCTGCCGCCAGGTCGCAGGGGTATTGGGATCTGCACAGTAGGAACAGTCAAACTCCCCGCGGAAGGTCACGAATTCCCCCAGCTTGCCCGAATCCACCAGCTCCTTTGCCAGCACGTTGGCCGGGCACTTGGTATAAATAAAGTCCACCAGGCTCTTCACCCCGGCCTTCTCCACTGCGTCGACCATCGCTTTGCCTTCCGCAAGGGTGTTCGCCATCGGCTTCTCACACAGGATATGCTTTCCAGCCTTCGCTGCCGCGATTGCAATTTCCGCATGGGTAAAGTTGGGGGTCGCAATGATGACCAAGTCAACCTCAGGGTCGTTTACGACATCATGCCAGTCGGTAGAAACCTTTTTATAGCCGAAACGATCGGCTGCCAGCTGAGCGGCACTGCCATTCACATCCGCAACGTGCTCGAAAACAGGCTTTACATCGTGGTATGCCTGGCGCACATTCGTCAGGCCCACAGAATGAAACGAACCCATCCAGTTTGCGCCGATCAGGCCAATCTTCACTTCTTTCATCTCAAAACCCTTTCTATAATCCAGTCTGGAACCCGCCTGAAAATGCCGATACATCCAAACAGTCGTCCCTTTACCGCCACACTCCGCCAATTTTCCCCGCAATACCTCCCATATTCCTACGTCAAACCGGCTTTGTCTGGCGTCAAAACGCCTCGCCCTGGATCCTATCGCCATCCTTCATCGAGCGCCTAAATATTGTATCCTATCCCCTTCAGGAAATCCACGCTTGCCTTGACGTTGGCAAGGCTGTTTTCCACATTGCGCGGATCGCATTCCTGTTCGATCGTGATGTATCCGTTGTAGCCGATTTCAGCAAGCACGTCAGCCACAGCTTTATAATCAATCATCCCCCGGCCGATGGGACACATAGAACCCTTTGCACAGCCCGCAAAGAAACGGATGTGCTCCCCCATGACCTCGTCATAAACCCTTTGATCAATATCCTTGAAATGGACATAATCGAGACGGTCCTTATATTTGCGCAGCCATTCCACCGGATCCAACCCGGCATACTGCAAATGGCCGGTATCCAACACAAAACCAGCCAGCTCATTCGGAATCTCCTCCGCCAGCCGGTCAATCTCATCGCCGAATTCAATATATCCGCCGCAGTGCGGATGGAGCACCGGACGCACGCCATAGCTGTTCGCGCGCTCGCACAGCCCTTTGAAATGGTCAACCAGTTTCTTCCAGCCATCCCCGTCCAACCGGGGCGCCCGGTCGGAATGCCCGGCGGCATAATCCCGCTCGTCATGCCCCCAATCCATAACGGTCATATACGGGGTCGGCCAGCGCTGCCCATCCTCGCGGGGCAACGGCGGCAGCTTGGTAATCAACGAACAGATGCCGTCCACCTGCCGAAGCAGCTTTTCGTAATTGCTGTCGCTGAGCACATCGTCAAAAATGGTCCCGGCCACAATGGAAAGCTGATTCCTATTCAGTTCCTCGGTCACGCCCTCGATATCATCAGTCGGAATCCAGCCGTTCGGCCCCAGCTCAATCGCGCGGTAGCCCGCTTCATGCGCTTCACGCAGGACGCGCTGCCAACTCGGCAGATACGGGTTGGTAATATCGTCCACGCCCCAGCAGCAGGGCGCGCCGCAGATATTAATGCCCATGTTCTCACTCTCCTTTTTGAAATGATCTTCGCCCGCCCGGCTTTTGAAGCGTCAGGCTGACTTTCCTATTCTATTATGACAGAACCTGCGCCATTTTTCTTGTGTAAACCTGCGAAATCTTGCCACAGATTCCACAAAATCAAAGCGCTGCAAAAAGGGCTGCAGGATCCGGAATTTTACTGTATTCCATCATATTCCAGCAAAAAGGGGGGGCGCTCCAGGCCCAGCGGCTCTTTGCACTTCGCCCCCGCTTCATGAAATTTGCCACCGTAAATTTTCATTTTTCTGCTTTTTGAGAAAAGGGGGAGCCGCCCGCGGCGGCAGGGCATACGGCTTGGAGACGGCCCCTGTTTCGAAAAACATACGGGCTCAGCGGTTGCGGTAATTCTTGCGGAATCTTGAGGGGGAGATCCCCACAAACTTGATAAAGCGCTGATTAAAATGGCTTTGCGCGTCAAACCCCACCATACGCGCAATTTCTGTAATGGAATAATCGGTGGAGATCAGCAGGGTCTGCGCCTCCCCAATCTTACAGCGCAATGCATACTGCATGGGAGAATAGCCCAGCATGTCCTTGAAGGTATGCGATACATAGGATTCACTTAGCCCAAGATCGCTGCAAATATCTTTGATGGAAATCGGTTCGCGATAATGCGCATCGATATACTCCTTAATTTTCTGCCCCAGATAGTACTGGTTTTTTCCCTCCTGTGGACTGCGCTCATGATAAATGGAGCGCCATACAATCTCCAGCAGAGCCTGTGTTTCAAAGTGCAGCAGGTATTTGGTCCATTGGCTGTGCTGCTCCATCTGCTGCAGCATGGTTTCGCAAAGGTCCAGCAGCGTTTGGAAACCCTGTCCGATGTGAAACACCGGCGTGACATTGTCCGCCACCAGCGCATTTGGACGAAGCCCCTGCAAGGCAATATCTCCAATGGCAAAAAAATAGCTTCCAATCTGCGCTTCCGGCCCAGACAGTTCATCATGCGCCACGCCACTATTATAAATAATAATATCCCCTGGCTGAATGAGCAGCTTACGGTCGCCAATCAGATATTGACTCGTTCCACTGTAAATAATGCTGATCTCCACGTGGTTCTCATGAGCGTGCATAATGCGCGGATAAGCGCTGATTTCGGGCAAAATCTTACCCATATAATGGAGTGTTGGCTTGGTTTGGGATACAAACAGCAGGGAAACATCTTCCTCGACAAAATGCTGGAGCATCAGCTGTGCCTCCTTCTTTTTTAATTCCTTCCATCATATCACGCGAAGTTATTTTTCGCCAGTGATAATCCTAATTTTCCCCAAAGCAGGGATAAAAAATCGAAAAACAAAGGGCTTCCATGAAAAACTTAACCGCCGCCCTTTCCCGTCAAATTTTTCAGTGACATTTCCCCTGAAATCCTGTATGATAGAATCAAACGGCAAACCGGCCCCCGGCGGCCTCTCCGGGCAGCGATGACCTGTCCAGCATCTTCATTTCAAAAAATGGATGCAAGGAGCGTCTGCATCTGGAACGGGCCGAATCAAAACAGAAGCGCCGGACAGACAACAAGGAGGCAGACAACATGTTTGTAATGGACAAGGATGTAAACGCCGAGGTTCTGGAAAACGGAATCCTCCGCAAGGTAAAAGGCTACCTCGACGACCTGATGCTCGTCGAACTACACTGCGGCGCAGGTCAGGTGGCCGCGCTGCACACCCACCCGCACCGGCAATGCACCTATATATGCAGCGGCGTCTTCGAATCCAACGTCGAAGGCAATGTGCAGATTCTGCGGGCCGGGGACTGCGTTTACACCGCAGGCGGCCAGGCGCACGGTCTGACCGCACTAGAGGAAGGCGTTATCCTGGATATCTTCACCCCAATGCGTGAAGACTTTCTGAAGGAATAAGGCAGAGCAGCGGTTTCATCTGTCTAATTTTCCATTTTTAAGCAGATTATAGCTTGTTTTCGCAGGAAAATGCGATTTTTTCCACCAATTTCGTCTTGCTATTTAACAAAAGGGATGCTATAATTGGAGCAGAAAACCGGCCGTGACGCCAGTTTCCCTATCCTTAGCGTCAGCCGCACCTCTATTCCGCTGATCGCGCCGGATCTCTTCATCAGTCCGGCGTGTATCATAAACCCTCTCCCCTGTCGCTTCCATTCCCGAATTCCCGGCGGCAGGGGGGGCCCTTGCCCGGCCGCACGGCGCCCTTTTACATGCATTTCTCCTACAACCCCATTGGAAAATATTGGTCTACATGGTGGACAAAAAGAGAGTCTCTGACATTTCAAAAATGACAAATTGATGACAAAAAGAGGACCGCTGCCCGCTCAAACTTTACGTCTGTAACAAATAATCGGCCAATTTCACAGATTTTGCACATTCGCCCTATGGCTTTTTTGGAAAAACGAATATTGACGAACGGTCAAAAAACGAGTATCCTATAGTTAAGTTGGATTATTTATTTGAAGTAGGAGCGATGCAAGTATGTTTTCTAAAGAGGTACAGGTAACCAACCAGGTGGGCCTTTATGCCCGTCCGGCCACGTTCTTCATTCAGAAGGCGAACGAATTCAAAAGCACCATCCTCGTCGAGAAGGAAGAGCGCCGCGTGAATGCGAAATCTCTGCTCGGCATTCTTTCCCTTGGCATCACAAAGGGCACTACAATCAATTTGATTGCAGACGGCCCGGACGAAGAAGAAGCAGTCACCGCGCTTGTCGAGCTGATTACTTCCAATTTCGTCGACTGATCCGAACCCCTTGCAACCCACAAAAGCACCGCGTTTTGCGGTGCTTTTTTCGACTGGCCCGCAAAATAGGCCCGGTTTTTTGACGGCCTGCAGAACGATTGCCAGGCCGTTTTACAGCAGCACCTGTGCATGCCACAAACGATATGGTACAATCCATGCCGCTGGGAAAGGAGCAACGCAATGTCCCGTAAGGAAGAACTGAAGGTCCGCGTACGCAGCCTGCCGCGCGAGCCTGGGGTCTACCTGATGAAAAATAAAGATGGCGACGTAATCTATGTCGGCAAGGCCAAGGCCCTGAAAAACCGCGTTACGTCTTATTTCCAGAGCGACAGCCGCCACAATGCCAAGACCCGCCGCATGGTATCCTTAATATATGATTTCGAGATCATTGTTACGGAAAGCGAATTCGAAGCGCTCGTACTCGAAAACGCTATGATTAAAAAGTACAAGCCCAAATATAACATCCTGCTCAAAGACGACAAGGGTTATCCCTATATCAAGGTCACCTGTTCCAAGCCCTATCCCGGATTTCAAATTGTCTCCCGCCCGGCGGCTGACGCCGACCGCTATTTCGGCCCCTATCCGGGCCGCATCGCGGCGCGGCGCGCTATTGATACCATTTGCGAAGCGCTGCGGCTGAAGACCTGCCGCAGGGTGTTTCCACGCGACATCGGCAAGGAGCGCCCCTGCCTCAACCACCACCTAGGACGCTGTATCGCCCCCTGTACAGGCGAGGTACCGGCCGAAGAATACGCAGCGCTGGTCGGACAGGCCATGAACCTGCTGGAAGGCAATTACAAGGGCCTGCGGCGCGAGCTCGAACAGAAAATGCAGGAAGCTGCAGAGGAACTGCAATTTGAACGGGCCGCCATCCTGCGCGACCGCCTACGTGCCGTGGACGCCATCGGTCAGCGCCAAAAGGTGGTTGCCGGGGCGTTCTCCGACCTGGATATCCTTGCCTATCATCAGGGGCAAACAC
>CANPPM010000138.1 GCA_947575935.1 uncultured Butyricicoccus sp.
ATGCATGATAAGATTACCTTCTCGTTTATGTACGCATTCTCAGAAAATTACATTTTGCCGTTATCACATGATGAAGTTGTACATGGAAAAGCATCGTTG
The DNA here is from genome assembly GCA_947575935.1 of uncultured Butyricicoccus sp. Classification (GTDB taxonomy): domain Bacteria; phylum Bacillota; class Clostridia; order Oscillospirales; family Butyricicoccaceae; genus QXXE01. The sequence continues at coordinate 100 of CANPPM010000138.1, forward strand.
ATCGGTAAGATGCCCGACCCCTATGAGAACAAATTTGCCTCCCTTCGTACGCTGTATGGCTATATGATGGGTCATCCCGGCAAAAAAATGCTTTTTATGGGTGGAGAATTCGCACAGTTCTCGGAATGGGCCTATCAGCGCGGCCTTGATTGGATGCTGCTAGATTATCCGGCGCACCGTCAGATGCAGGACTATGTCCGCGCACTCAATCACTTTTATCTAGATACCAAGCAGCTCTGGGAAAACGACATGGACTGGGGCGGTTTCGAATGGATTTCGAACGACGACAATTATAATAACATCATTGCTTTTCGCCGTATTGCGAAAGACGGCGCCGATATAGTCGCAGTCGTCAACTTCGCGCCGGTCGGCCACACCGGCTATAAAATTGGCGTACCGTACGAGGGCAAATATGAGGAAATTTTCTCCTCCGATGCGATTGAGTTCGGCGGTTCAGGCGTGAAAAATGGAAAGCTAACCACCACTGCCGGTGAATGCCACAACCGAGAGCAGTATATCGAGCTTTCTATCGCGCCGCTGTCGGTCATTTACCTGAAAGGTAAACCCAAGGCAAAGCGCCGCACCAAGGCAGAACTGGAAGCCGCTGGAGATGCCGCTAAAACAAAAAAGCCGGTCAAACGCACTGTAAAAAAGGTTGCGGCAAAACCGAAAAAAACCACAAAATAGATATCCGTTGGTTTTCCTGCTAAACAGCAGGTCAACAGATTTGCGCGATAAGCGGCAGGTACCGGACACCGAAACGCTTTCCGCGATACGTTTTGGAATTACCTTCAAGTTTCCAACGCGCATACGGGGAATCCGATATGAGGCGGCATCCTGACGATTGACGGGCAGATCCAATAAAACAAGGTTTATTCAACACTATATCAGTGAAGAAATGGAGAGTTCAACATGTATCGGAAGAAAGAATGCGTCGCAATGCTTCTGGCCGGCGGCCAGGGCAGCCGGTTGTACGTGCTGACCACAAAGGTCGCCAAGCCTGCCGTCCCCTTTGGCGGCAAGTATAAGATCATTGATTTCCCGCTTTCTAACTGTGTCAACTCCGGCATCGACACGGTAGGCGTCCTCACCCAGTATGAACCGCACGCGCTCAACTCCTATATTGGCTCCGGTCAAACCTGGGATCTTGACCGTATGCGCGGCGGCGTTTACACCCTCCCCCCCTACCAGCGCTCCAAAGGGTCGGAATGGTACAAGGGTACTGCAAACGCCATCTATCAGAACATTAACTTCATCGATGAATATGACCCAGATTATGTGCTTGTATTGTCTGGCGACCATATCTACAAAATGAATTATAACAAGATGCTCCAGCATCACAAGCAAAATGAAGCCGACGCCACCATCGCCGTGCTTGACGTACCGATCGATGAAGCGCCCCGTTTCGGTATCATGAACTGCAATCCCGACGGCAGCATCTATGAGTTTGAAGAAAAACCCAAGCATCCCAAATCCACATTGGCGTCAATGGGTATCTACATCTTTACTTGGAAAAAACTGCGTCAATATCTGATCGAGGACGAAGCCAAAGAAGGCTCTTCCAACGACTTCGGCAAGGACATTATCCCGGCTATGCTGGGCAACGGTGAAAAGCTGATTTCCTATCGTTTTGAAGGATATTGGAAGGATGTCGGCACGATTGAATCACTGTGGGAAGCAAATATGGATCTGCTCAGCCCAAAGTCCGGCCTGAATCTGTCCGACGACACCTGGCGCATTTACGGCCGCAACAACGGCGCGCCCCCCCATTTCACCAGCAAAGAAGCCAAGGTCACCCACTCGCTGATTTCTGAGGGCTGCGAAATCCGCGGCAATGTCTCCGAGTCCGTACTGTTCAGTGATGTCATCATCGGCAAAGGCGCAACGGTCGAGTACTCGATCCTGATGCCTGGCGCTGTGATCGAACCCGGCGCTTCTGTGCGCTATTCGATCGTTGCAGAGGGTGCACACATTTGCGAGGGTGCAGTGGTCGGCGCCGCCCCAAGCGAGGTGGAAGCGGACGCTTGGGGCGTGGCTGTCGTCGCCTCCGGCGTGCGCATCGGCAAGGGCGCCAAGCTCCCTGCCAAGGAAATGGCGGGCGAGGACCTGCCGGACGCAGAATAAGGAGGATTTACGACGATGAAAAACGTATTGGGCATTATTTTTGCTTTTGACACCGATAACGACCTGCGCGAGCTGACCGACCACCGTACCGTATCTGCAGTGCAGTTTGGCGGACGCTACAGAATCGTAGATTTTATGCTTTCAAATATGGTGAATTCTGGTATTTTCCGTGTCGGTATCCTGATGAAGGACAAATACCAATCACTGATTGACCACATCGGCTCAGCAAAGGATTGGGATATGAGCCGTAAAAATGCAGGCGTTACGCTGTTGCCTCCGTATTCCTACTCACGCAAGGCTTCGCCCCTCGTAACCGGTGAATACCGCGGAAAAATCGATGCGCTGGCCGGTGCGATTGATTATCTGCAGAAAAACCGTGCAGAGTATGTTGTAATCGGCGACGGCGACCTGATTGCCAATGTTGCGCTGGATGACGTTGTCGAGCAGCACCGCAAGAGCGGCAATGACGTCACTATGGTTGTCAGCAAGCGCCGTCCGGCTGACAATCAGTTTGCAACCTATTGTGAACTGTCCCGCCGCCGTGAGGTTGTTGACATCCGTGTAGGCGACCATAATGATGGAAAATGCCGCTATGAGGCTATGGGTATTTATGTGATGAGCCGCGCGTACCTCATCCATTTGATCGCAGATTGCGTTGCACATAACTGCATTCATTTTGAACGCGAGATGCTGACCCGTGCGCTGATTGATGATAAGGTAGGCGCATATGTTTTCAACGAATATACCATGAAAATCTTTGACGCAAAGGATTATTTCCAAGCAAGCATGGATATTTTGGATAAAGACATTCGTGATGAGCTTTTCTTCCGTTCCCGCCCGATCTTTACTCGAATTTATGACGAAGCGCCTGCATATTATGGCGATAAGGCCGATGTACAGGATTCTCTGATTGCCGACGGCTGCCATATTGAGGGTAAAGTCAGCAACTGCATCCTTTTCCGAGACGTCATTATTGAAAAAGATGCTGAAATCAAAAATTCTATTATTATGGAAAACGGCCGCATTCTCTCTGGCGCTTCTTTGGACTATATCGTAGCAGACCGCGGCGTTACCGTCCGAGAGGGCCGTACCATGATGGGCCATGAAAATTATCCCGTTGTCATCGGCAAGAGCGCTGTCATCTAAAACTGCGTATCATTCCCGCCTGCGCACGGGAGACGAAGTCTTATCGTACACACTGGCCAGGCCGCCAAAAGGACGGCGGCCTGGCCGGTTTGCTGCGGCAATTTTTAACGGCAGATCTTTTACAATGCGGAATGGAATAATATTCCAAACCACATGAGGCATTGTTCGAAAAATCGGGATAGGATCAACTGTAAGCCTTTTTGCGCCACGCAGCGCCAGTCTTGCAAAGCATACAGGATGTTTTGCAAGGTAAATTGTCAGCGTATGGCGGCAAAAAACGCTGTTGGAACATCTAGACCATTTTCTTACGGGCTCTAGCGTCTGTTTTAAAATTGGCGGAACGTCAGATCGAGGCAGATTTTTCTGCTGTGCAAGGCGATCTTCCGCAGGAATCCTGACGAAGTATAGGGGAAATCAACAACGCTTCAGCGGAAAAGGATGCCCTGAGACGGCGTTTTGATGGTTTTAAAACAGACTCTAGCCAATCAAGTTTCTGCGAACGGGTTGGGATAGTGTTTCCCGCCTGATTTTGTACGGCCTTTCACCAAAAGACAGGACCCTTTTGCCGGTATTCCAGCCGGTAAAAGATTGCATGGAGGGGTTCCTATGAAAATTATGTATGTGGCCAGTGAGGTCACGCCGTTCATCAAGACCGGCGGCCTTGGCGATGTAGCCGGTTCGCTCCCCAAGGCACTTGCTGCAAAAGGGCACGAAGTCAAGGTCTTCTGCCCGCTTTACAGCGCAATCAAACCTGATTGGCGCGAAAAGTTTACTTACCTGAAAAATGCCTACGTCCGCCTCGGCTGGCGCAACCAGTATTGCGGTGTGTTTCATTATGAAACGGAAGGCGTCGACTATTATTTTATTGATAATGAATATTATTTCGCCCGCGCTCAGATCTACGGTGAGTATGACGACGCAGAGCGTTTTGCCTATTTTTCCAAGGCAGTCCTTGAAATTCTCCCAGATATCGATTTCAAACCCGATATTATCAACTGCAACGATTGGCAGACAGCTCTCGTGCCAGTCTATTATAATCTGATGTTTGCCGCACGTCCGTACTATTGGGGGATCAAAACCGTCTTCACGATCCATAATATCCAGTATCAGGGCCAGTATGGGCGTGAAATTTTGGAATATGTACTCGGCATTGATGACGCCCACTTCCGTTCCGGTTTTATGGCCATGGACGGCGACGTTAATCTGATGAAATCAGCAATTGTCGCTTCTACCGCAGTTACGACAGTCTCTCCCACTTATGCACAAGAGATTCAAACGGCATACTACGGTCATCGCCTCGACTCAGTTCTCCGGGCCAACAATTATAAGCTGCACGGCATCCTGAACGGAATTGATATGAAAACGTTGGATCCGATGACGGATCCGGCGCTATTTACCAATTATGGACCCAAAAAACCCAAAGGCAAACTGGAAAACAAACAGAAACTGCTTGAACTTTGCGGTCTTGAGGGGGATGAGACTATCCCTGTCATCGGCATGGTCTCCCGCTTTGCCGACCACAAGGGGTTTGATCTGCTGGAGGCTGTCCTTGACGATCTGCTTCAGGATGATATCCGCCTGATCGTACTCGGTAAGGGTGAATGGCGATACGAACAGATGTTCTTAGAGGCCAAACGGCGCTACCCAGACAAGATTTCCGCATCCATCATGTTTTCTGGTGATTTGGCGCAGCGTATTTATGCAGGCTCTGACATGTTCCTGATGCCCTCCAAGAGCGAACCCTGTGGTTTGGCACAAATGATATCCCTTCGTTATGGTACCATCCCGATTGTCCGCGAAACCGGCGGACTTCGTGATACTGTTACCGCTTTCGTGGATTATCTGGGGACTGGAAATGGCTTCACCTTTGCTAGTTATAACGCGCATGACATGTTGCACGTCATCCGTGAGGCCTGTGAAGTCTTCCGCTGCAATCAGGACGCATGGAAAAATCTTGTCCAATGCGGCCTTGAGAGTGATTTCAGCTGGGACACTTCTGCAGACCAATATATTGAACTTTATCAGTCTATTTAAACATACTCTTCCCCCGCAGGAACCGCCTGTGCACAGGCGGTTCCTGCGGGGGTTTTACTGTCAATTACCGTCAGACTCTTAAAATAATTAAGTTTTACCAAATTCTCTATTTCAGTCGCTTTTTTCGCATACTTTTCACAAAAATAAATTATTTTAGATGCATAATTTCTGCCGAACATGTCTTGCCAAATGAGCGGTTTCGTTTTACACTATATAAAATAGGGTATATTCTCCCTTTTAAAAAAAGGAGGCCAAAAAGCCATGAAAAAAGCTGTCATTACCGTTGTCGGCAAGGACGCCACCGGCATTATTTATCGGATCACCGGCGTACTTTTCCACCGTAATGCTAACGTACTTGATATTACCCAAACCATCATGCAGGAAATGTTTACCATGATTATGCTGATCGACATCAGCATGCTGAACATTTCCTTTGATCAGCTGGTACAGGATCTAAACCAGCTTGGCGCCGAACACGGCTTGTCCATTCACTGCCAACATGAAGATATTTTTAATTCCATGCATACCATCTAAGGAGGGCGCCGGTCCATGATCAACTATTCCGATATCCTGGAAACGATACAAATGATCGAGCAGGAAAACCTTGATATTCGCACCATCACCATGGGCATTTCCCTACGTGATTGCTGCAGCGACGACCTCCACACAGTATGTGACAAAGTTTATGAAAAGATTACGCGTTGTGCGCAGGATCTAGTCCCTGTTGGTGAAGCTATCGAACGCAAATACGGTATCCCAATTGTCAACAAACGCATCTCGGTCACGCCGATTGCTCTCGTTGCCGAAAGCTGCAGGAGCGGAGATCTCACCGAGATTGCCCGTACCCTCGACCGTGCAGCCAAAACAACCGGAGTCAATTTCATCGGCGGCTATTCCGCCCTCGTCCACAAGGGATATACGAGGGGCGACCACAGGCTGATCGATTCCATTCCACAGGCCCTTGCCGAAACCGAGCTGGTCTGTTCCAGCGTCAATGTCGGCTCCACCCGCGCAGGCATCAATATGGATGCCGTACGCGAAATGGGAGAGATTATCCGCAAAACTGCTGACTTAACTGCCAGCCGCAACGCGATCGGCGCGGCAAAACTGGTGGTATTCTGCAACGCTGTAGAGGATAACCCTTTTATGGCGGGTGCATTCCACGGGATCGGCGAAGGGGAATGTGTGATCAATGTCGGTGTATCCGGCCCCGGTGTTGTTGCAAACGCCTTAAAAAAAGTGCCTGACGGCGATTTTTCCGTAATTGCAGATACTGTCAAAAAGACTGCGTTCAAAATTACGCGTGTCGGGCAGCTGGTAGCACACGAAGCGGCTAGCGCACTGCACGTGCCATTTGGCATCGTCGACCTTTCGCTTGCGCCAACCCCGGCAGTAGGCGACAGCGTCGCGCATATCCTGGAAGAAATGGGGCTGGAATGCTGTGGCACACATGGCACAACCGCGGCACTCGCCCTGCTCAACGACGCTGTGAAAAAAGGCGGCATCATGGCCTCTTCACATGTCGGCGGCCTGTCTGGCGCCTTTATTCCGGTTAGTGAGGATGCAGGGATGATCCACGCAGCAAAGTGCGGCGCGCTCTCCATTGAAAAGCTGGAAGCCATGACAGCAGTCTGCTCGGTAGGCCTGGATATGATTGTCGTGCCCGGAAATACCAGCGCCTCTGCCATCTCCGGCATCATCGCAGATGAAGCTGCAATCGGTATGGTCAACTCGAAGACCACTGCCGTACGCATCAT
>CANPPM010000139.1 GCA_947575935.1 uncultured Butyricicoccus sp.
GGCTGCACATTCACAGCAGTGCCCCAGGAATAGGGGATATCATTGTCGCGGCGGTATACATTGGCGCGCGGGTTGTCCCAGGAACGGAAGACCGCCTTGATCGCGCCCATCAGCTGCTCCTTCGGGTCAGACGGGAAGTCGGCGCCGATCTTAGCCTTGTATTCTGCTTTAAACTGCCCGGCCAGCTCCTTCAGGTCGTCCGCGGTCAGATCGACGTCGAGCTTGACGCCCTTCTTTTCCTTCATCGCGTCGATCAACTGCTCAAAATACTTTTTGCCGACTTCCATTACAACGTCGGAATACATCTGAATAAAGCGGCGGTAGCAGTCCCATGCCCAGCGGGGATTATTCGACTTCTTCGCAATGACGTCGACCACCTGCTCATTAAGGCCCAGGTTCAGAATGGTGTCCATCATGCCGGGCATGGAGGCGCGTGCACCCGAACGGACCGAAACCAGCAGCGGATTCTCCGCATCGCCGAACTTTTTGCCGTTGATCTCTTCGATCTTACCGATGTACTCCACGATCTGCGCCATAATCTCGTCATTGATCTGACGGCCATCCTCATAATACTGCGTGCAGGCCTCGGTAGTAATCGTAAAGCCCTGCGGTACAGGCATGCCGATATTCGTCATCTCTGCAAGGTTTGCACCCTTGCCGCCCAGCAGTTCACGCATATTGGCATTGCCTTCGGTGAACAGGTAACAATACTTCTTCATTTCTGGGGATTCCTCCGTTTCTTTTTCATGCACATATTTTTTATACAGTTTCACTCAACACACCTATTATATCATATTCATTATGACGATACATTATGTCATTTCGACTTATTTTAAATGCGTTTTTTGTGCAATCTGTCCATAAATAAATTGCTTCTACTGCAATCGGGTATTTTGTGAGTGCTTCTTGGTCATTTTTTGCATTTCTGTGCTTCTGCCAAGGTGCGAAAACGTTTTCACCCCCTCTTCTTCCCGCCCTGTAAGACATGAACAGACCCGGCGGATACACCGCCGGGCCTTCGCTTGCCGAAAATTGTCTGTGCGCCGCAGCGCGTTTGGGAATCCGTTCTCCGGCAGCGGCCGAAACCTGCGGCCCGCGCACAGGGCCCGGCCCTTTTACCGGAATGGAACAGCGCCCCGACAGCCGCCGCCCCCGGGAGGATCAACCTGCGCGGCGCCGCGCAAGCTCCGCCGCATTTGCCTCCACCCGGCTCTTGTTCAGCGGATAAATCAGCATCAGCGCAATCGCCACAGCCCCCAGCCCCACGGCCGGTATCAGGCACGACCAATCAAACACCCTGTCCATAATCTCCGGATAAGCGCCCGGACGCAGCCCGACTTCCTGCGAGTATCCAATCGCGGTCAGCACCGCGCCGATCATTCCCGAAGAAAATGCCTGCCCCAATTTACGGGCGAAGGAATAGACCGAATAAATTGTACCGTCCTCGCGGACGCCGTTGCGTACCTCAGCGTCGTCAATCACATCGGTAATCATCGCCCAGATCACGGTATTGAACATCCCAAGCCCGATATAGGCCAGAGAAAAAAAGACCACATACGTCATCGCATCCTGCGGCCGCACAAGCAGGCAGAGCAGGTAAACGCCCGCACCGAAGGCACAGGAGACGACTGACAGCTCCTTTTTACCGAACCGTGCCGCCAACCGGGCTGCGAAAGGGGCGCAGATTGCCAACACGCAAATGGAGCTTGCAACCGTTGCAATCGACTGCGCGGCGGGCATGTTGTAGTAAATGGGGAAAATATAGCTAGCCATCCCCTGCATACCCAGCATCCCCAACAGCAGGAGGATCGCAGCCGCAATGATCCCAAGCAGCGCCCGATTGGTAAAAATATGCCGGAGCATCCTGCCAATGTCCAACTCGGTACGGTTCTGCGGCACCTCGACACGCTCCCGCACCAGCCGGAAGCACAACAGATAGCACAGCACCGCCAACACCGAGAAGACGCCTGCAATCAACATCAGCCGCGTTCCGGAAAGCACATTTTGGCCATCCACTACGACGTACGCAAAGATCGGCGTACCAGTGCCAATGATCAGGCCGGCAAGCGTAGCGCCGATGGTACGCCAGGTGGAAAGGGAAGCGCGGTCCTCCGGGTCGGCCGAAACGGCGGAAGCCATAGAGCCGTAAGGAATGTTAATCGAGGTATAAAAAATACTGCCCCACAGAATATAGGTGATAAACATCCAAAAAATACGAAACCCCATCGGTGCGTTTGCAAACCCGGACTGATAAATAAGAAAGGAAGAAATTGCCACCGGGCCGCACATCCGCTTGATCCAGGGACGGAATTTTCCGGCCTCGGTCGGCCTGGAGCGGTCGACGATCTGCCCCATGGTCACGTCGGTAAAGGCGTCCACAAAACGCGCCGCCATCATCAGCGTACCCACCAAATAGGCGCTGATGCCCATCACGTTGGTATAGAATACCATCATAAAGCTGGAGGAAAGAATAAAGGTGAAATCGTTGCCAAAATCACCGAACATATAGCCCAGCTTGTCGCGTATGCCAAAGGGCCGTTCGGCCGCAGCGTTCAGATCTGCCATAAGCTTGCTCTCCTTTGCAAAACGTTATTCCTTGCGGGCAATCGCAGTCAGCTTGACATTCAGGCTTTCGAGAAATCCGTCGGGCAGCTGGCCGCCTGCCATGCGGAGCATTGACTCCGGCGTCATATTCTTCAGCATGCTCCACATGCCCTCGCCCGGTGTAATCTGGAACCCAGTCGCCAGTTTAGCCGCCTCTTTTACGATTTCAAACGCCTCGGGGCAGGCCGCCAGCTCCTCCATTGTATAACGGACGTTCCAGCTGCCCGCAGGGAAGGTCATCGGCGCATGCAAGTCCATGCTGCCCGTCGTAGAAAACCAGTTTGCGACCCCTTCACGGCGCTCGTTCACCTCGGGCAGCACATAAATTTCGGGTTCCCGCTCCACCTTTTCCAGGGTCATGGCGTCCTGCACCGGTCCGGCAACCGCCTTCAGCACATTGAAGCCATCCCGAAGGGCAACGGTAAAGACAAACATTTTGTCCGCTCTCTGAACCCCTATGCAAGAACCGTTCAAGTACAGCGTAACCTCGGGCTGATTGGAGCAAACGCGAATTTCAGTTGTCTGCCCGGCGCGCTGGGCATAACGCCTGCCGCATAAGTGTACCATAGGGTTCCTGCTCCAATAGGCCTGGTAAACGTAAAAACTGTCCTTCCGAATTTTCCGATCCATGGTGACCAAGCCCTTATTATTCCGCCCGGCCACGCCGCCCTCATTGCGGGCCGCACAGCCGAAATCAAACATATTCCACACGTGGGCCGACCACAGCCACGGACGCGCATCGAGCACCTTGGCCATGTGCGCATGATACAGGGTCTGGTATTCCTCCGAATAGTCTTTGCAGGCCGGTTCCGGACCGTGATAGGTGAGGATCCCCTCGCAGCCGTACTCACTCAGTCCTAGGCACAGGTTGGGGTGTTCTGCATGGAAGCGGTCCAACCAAGGTCCATTGTCCTCCATTTTCCCGCCATACCAGCCAAAATAATGGTTGTAACTGATGAGATCGGTGATATCATGCAGGGGCGAGTCCTCAGGCGTCATCGACACGTGCGCAATGGTTGTCAGCCGAGTCGGGTCAAGCTCCTTGGCCAGCGCATGCAGCATGCGATGATTTTCCACCAGTTGCTCGGAAATGCCGCCGATCAGGATCTCATTGGAAATCCCCCAAAAACAAATGGAAGGATGGTGATAATTTTGTATGATAAGCTCCCGAAGCTGCTGGATACAGTTTTGATGCGCGCCGGGATCCTGGTTGAAAACCGAGATGAACGGAATTTCCGCCCAAACGACAAACCCCAGCGCATCACATGCGTCATAAAAGTCCTGCGCGTGCTGATAATGGGCCAGCCGCACGGTATTTGCGCCCAACTCCTGAATGAGCAGGGCATCCTGCCAATGATCGTCGCGTGACAGCGCATTACCTTGATACAGACGGTCCTGATGGCGGGAAACGCCGCGCAGCGGCAGGGAACGGCCATTGAGGAAAAACCCTTTTTGCGGATCACACGAGAAATCGCGGACGCCTGTCCGGCAGCAGATCTCATCGTAAACCTCGTTCCGGCGCAGCAGCGTAGCGGTAACCGTGTACAGACAGGGGCTCTCAACATCCCATCGCGCGGCTTCCGGAACCGGTACCATAACGGCGGGCGCCCCCGCCGGCCGGCAAGCGTCTCCGACCTCGCGCCCGGTATCGTCGGTAATCGAGTAAAGCACGGTAAAGCTTTCATCTGCATTGACAATTCGGGCGTCTATCTCAAAGTGCGCGCCGCCACAGTCGCAGGGCCTGGGGGTAACTGTTATTCCGGGTCCCCCATAATGCATTAAATCAAAATGCGCCTCCGGCACGCTAATCAAATTGACCCCACGGTACAGGCCGCCGTAAAACGTAAAATCGGCCGACTGTGGATAGACGCTGTCCAAACACTCGTTTGAACAGTTAATGACCAGCAGATTGGGCGCGTCTGCCCTGCAAAGCGCTGTCACATCCGCACGGAAAGCCGAATATCCGCCTGCATGTGTAGCCGCCTGTTTGCCGTTGACGAACACGACAGCCTGCTGCCCGGCAGCAAGCACCTCCACAAAGACCCGCCCGCCGGGCAGGGGTTGGCATGGAGTTTCAAACTCCCGGGCGTACCAATAACTGCCGCGGTCATAGCCGCCGCGCCCGTCATGACCGTCCACCGCATTCCAAGTATGGGGCAGCTCGACCGCCTGCCAGCCAGTGGGCAGGGTGTCAGGCAGCCCGGCGTCCTCTTGAATAAATCTCCATCCGCTGTTGATAGGGATACTCTGTCTCATGCACTGCACTCCTTTTTTCAATAAGATCTATTAGGAAACCGAACCAATCCCATCCGCCGGAAGCGGCCTGTATCCGCAAACATTAACCATTCTCAAAAGAATGCGGCATTTACCGCCGCAAGCCCCATAATACAAGCCGGAAGAGCCAAATTTTCGCAGGAATATCGGGATCTATTTCGGGAAAACATGGTTAGACCCGGTGAAAAAGCACCTGGCCAGCCAATGCCCGCTCGGTTCCAAACAGAGGGATACCGATTCCTGCATAGTGTCTCCGGAATCAAGGTTTCTATTCCCGGACAGCGGATACGGAGAGTGCGAAAAAAATGGAGAACGCCCACCCTCACTGAGATACGGCCTCTTACGTATCAAGAAAGCCACCGGCAAACCACACCGCTTCCGGCGAGGCGCCTTAGGCGCCGTTTGAAAAATGGAAATATGCACAATGGCGAGGAACTTTTTCGCCAGACAAACACAATTTTTCGCAGGAATACTGGATGTATTTCAAGAAAAATTGGGGAAGTATGGCGGAAAAAGGACCGTTGTTTGGGCGTATTGACATTTTTCAAACAAGCCCTAGAAAACCATAAAAAAAGAACCCGTGCAGGCCCTACAGGGCTTCCACGGGTTCTTCTCTGAATATAGGTCAGGAATGTGCCTCAATATACTCTACAATATCGCCGATTGTCGAAAGCTTCACGGCGTCCTCATCCGGGATGCTGATTCCACATTCCTCTTCCAGATCCATCATCAGTTCAACAATATCCAGAGAATCGGCATTCAGATCATCCTTGATCGAGGTCTCGGCAGTAAGGGTGGACGCGTCCGCGTCAAATTTGTCCGCCAGCAGGGCGCAGATTTTTTCAAACATGGGATTAACTCCTTTTTCATTATAAATTTGTTAAATGCATCTATGAAAAGCCGTTTTCCTCGGCATTTTCTGCAAAAACGCCGATTTTACGGAATTTTTGGTAGCGTTTTTCAAGCAATGCGTCTATATTGCCTTCCCGGGAGAGCTCGGAAAGCGCGGTTTCCAGCGCCTTTTTAATGTTTTTCGGGATACTCCCCTTTTCCGGAACAATCCCCTCAATCATGCCGAAGGACAGCAAATCCTCTGCCGTAATCCGCAGCGTATCGGCCGCCTCCCCTTCCCGGCTGGCATCCTTCCACAAAATGGACGCACAGCCACGCGGCGAAATGACAGAATACAGTGCATTCTCCAGCATCAGCACCCGGTCGGCAACCGCCAACGCCAGCGCGCCGCCCGATCCGCCCTCACCGGTGACAATGGAAACCACCGGCGTACGCAGCGACATAAACTCGTATAAATTCCGTGCAATCGCCTCGCCTTGCCCACGTTCCTCTGCACCTACACCGCAAAACGCGCCTGCTGTATCCACCAGGCAGACGACGGGGCGGCCGAATTTCTCGGCCTGTTTGGCAAGGCGCAGCGCCTTGCGGTAGCCCTCGGGATGAGGCATGCCAAAATTCGCACGAATATTTTCCGTAGTGGTTTCCCCGTGGCGGTGGCCGATCACCGTAACCGGCTGGCCATTCAGCAGTGCAATCCCGGCGCAGATCGCATGATCCTCACCGTAATAGCGGTCCCCGTGCAATTCTATAAAATCATCAAAGACCGCAGAGATGATCTCCTCAATATGAGGCCGTTTCGGATGGTGAATCATCACCATCCGTTCGCTTGCCGTTTTCATCCCTTCAGCCTCCTTTTCCGAGGCGCAGCGTGCAGCTTCAACAGCTTAGCCAGCGTCTGTTTCATCCGGTTGCGCGGCACAATCTCATCACAAAATCCATGTTCCAACAGGAATTCAGCCGACTGAAAATGATCTGGCAGCGTCTCGCCGATCGTACCTTCAATGACCCGGCGGCCGGCAAAGCCAACGGTCGCATGCGGTTCGGCCAGGATGATGTCCCCCAAACTGGCAAACGAAGCCGTCACACCGCCTGTGGTAGGATCGGTCAACACCGTGATATACAGGCCGCCCGAACGGCTATGCCGTTCGGCCGCCCCCGAAACCTTCGCCATTTGCAGCAGGGAATACATGCCCTCCTGCATGCGCGCACCGCCCGAAGCTGTGAAGATAATCACCGGCAGATGCTTCCGTATGGCATATTCAAACAAACGGGTCAGTTTTTCCCCCACCACGCTGCCCATAGACGCCATCATAAAATGACTGTCCATGACCGCAAGACAGGCCGCCTCGCCGCCAATCGTGCATTCGCCCGTCAGTACCGCATCATGCATGCCGGTCTTTTCGGCAAGCGCTGCGAGTTTATCCGAAT